>JAKLFN010000259.1 GCA_022711195.1 Bacteroidota bacterium | reverse complement strand
CGTCCTGAAAAATGTCCGCTCCCACGCATATCGGCATATCCTGAATACTTGGCTTTTGATGTAAAATCGGCATGGCCGGGGCGCGGGATATCCTTAAATCCCGAATAATCGGTGGAGATTTTATCACTGTTCCTGGTTATGATCGTCAGGGGTGCACCGTTGGTGAATCCCTCATGAATACCGCTAAGGAATTCAGGGAGATCCTGTTCCTGTCGCTTAGTGGTGCCTGTGGTACCGCTTCTCCTTCTAGCCAGGTCGGCAGCAAAATCCAGGGGAGTCAGCGGAATACCTGCAGGGATCCCATCAACTACCACTCCTATGGCTTCGCCGTGTGATTCGCCGAATAATGACACTCTGAAAATTACTCCAAAAGAATTCATTGCCTGTTCTTTATGTATTCCCTGTAAAAGTCAAGAATAGCCTCTATCGGTACCATTTCAGTTACCGGTTTTCCTATTCCCTTAAGAAGGACGAAATTTATCTTATCGCCCGACTTCTTCTTATCGTACCTTAAGAGCTTCCTGGTTTCCTCCACCGATATAAAACTTCTGTTCCTGAGCTTATACATCTCAAGTATTTCTGTCACCTTTTGAAGATCTTTTACTGACAGTATTCCGGCTGAATTTGAATAACCTGCTGCCAGCTCCATTCCGGCAGCTACAGCAAATCCGTGCCTCATGTTGGAAGAGAGCTCGAAAGCATGTCCGAAAGTATGTCCAAAATTAAGTATTCGCCTCAGGCCACTCTCCTTTTCATCCTTTGCAACGACCGATGCTTTTACCCTGGCTGCTCTGAAAACAAGGTCAGTCATTAATTTTCTGTCACGCCTGATTACCGAAGGATACTCTTTCTGAAGAATATCTATAATGCTCCTGTCTCCAATAAGTCCTGTTTTAATGAGCTCTGCCATACCCGACAGGTATTCAACTTCTGACAGTGTACGGAGCATTGTTGTGTCGCATATCACGAACTCCGGCTGACGGAAAGTTCCGATAACATTTTTTACCTGTCCAAGGTTAACTCCGGTTTTTCCTCCTGTACTTGCATCGACCTGCGAAAGAAGGCTCGTTGAAATATATCCGCATCGTATTCCACGGAGATATATTGAGGCAACAAATCCCGCCAGGTCACAGACTACTCCTCCCCCGATTGCAAGAATGAATCCCGTCCGGTCTATTCCTTTCTTTAAAAGCTCTCCGGCTATTCGTTCTGCTTCAGTCATCTGCTTGCTCTGCTCTCCCGGCTTCACCTTAATCACCGGGAATTCCGGAAAGCGGCTGCCATAAATCTTATGTATGTTTGAATCGGTAATAATTACTGTGTTGCTACCAGGAAGAAGTTTCGTTACTGCTTCCCATCTTGCCCCGACGAGTATCGCCGACAGCGTGTCGGTAGTATTTATTATTATCCGTTTCAAAATATGATATTAACGCTGCTAAAGGTATAAAATCCATTGTAAAAACACTACCTTAATCGCCTCTATTCCGACTTTTATGACACTTAAAGAGAGATACAGGCGCACAATCGAATATTTCACCCGAAGCATGCCTGTGGCTAAAACGGAACTGGTTTACGAAGATCCTTTCGGACTTATTGTAGCTGTTATCCTTTCGGCCCAATGCACCGATAAAAGGGTAAATATGATAACCCCGGCGCTCCTGAAGAAATACCCCGATGCAGCCTCTATGGCAAAAGCCAGTCCTGAGGAGATATTTAAATATATAAGCTCATGCTCCTTCCCAAACAACAAGGCAAAACATCTGTGTGCAATGGCTGAAATGCTGGTTAAAGATTTTCATGGGGAGGTTCCATCTGATACCGGACTGCTTCAGAGACTCCCGGGTGTGGGAAGGAAGACAGCAAACGTTGTGGCATCGGTGGTTTTCCATAAGCCTGTCATGGCTGTTGATACACATGTTTTCAGGGTTTCGCGGCGGATAGGGCTCACCATCAATGCCAAAACACCTCTTGATGCAGAGCTTCAGCTTACCAGGAACATCCCGGGAGAGCTTATGCACGATGCCCATCACTGGCTGATCCTTCATGGAAGGTATGTGTGCAGGGCAAGGAATCCAAAATGCAATGAGTGCGGTCTGACAGAAATTTGCAGATACTATGCAAAAAAGAAATAATTTCTTTGCCAGAGCTTGTTTTGATTAACATTGTTGAATAAATAGTCCTTTAATTGCTATTTTTACAACCTTATAAATCACTTCCTTCCGGATGAGTCAGAAAGAAAGAAACACGGAGCCCGGGCAAAGAAATCAGCAGCTCGAAAGTGACATAAAGGAACTACAGAAGTTCGCTGAAATGCTTCCCGTAATTATTTATGAGGTAGACCTGAATGGCAAAATCCTCTATGGAAACAAAATGGGTCTTGACCTCTTCGGCTTTACAGAGCAGGATCTTCATAAAGGGCTGACCATCAGGGATGTTTTTCCCGATAGCTATATGAAGATGGCTGCGAATCTTCAAAGCCTGAATCGTCCTGATAATGTGTCAAGCAATGAATACTTCCTCCGGAAGAGAGACGGAACGATGCTCCCTATCGTCACCCACTCTTTCCCCATTTTCTACAATGGTGAAAAAATCGGCTACCGTGGGACAATTACCGACCTGAGCAAGCACCGAAAATATGAGGAGCAAATCGTCCGTGAAAAGGCGTTTCTCGAAAACCTGATCGATTCCACACCCGAAGCAATAGCTATTACCGACCTCTCTGGCAAAATCTCGATGGTAAACAAGGAGTTTACCAACCTGTTCGCATATACTTATGAGGAAGCCCGCGACAAGTCCATCGATCTGCTGGTAGTGCCGGAAGATCTTATGGAAGAGGCTGTTACTATCGACAAGCTTGCCACGGAACAGAAAAAAGTCATAAAACAGACAGTCAGAAAGGATAAATACGGGAACAGGATCGAAGTCCAGCTGATTGCAACCACCATCTGCATTAACGATGAGCCGATAGGCAATGTCGGAATATACAGGAACATTACGACAGAAAGAAAGAACCAGCTCCTGCAGGAGATCCTTTACAACATTTCATCAGCTGCCCTGAAACAAATGGATATTAAGGAAATTTATCCGACTATTGTACAGGAACTTAGCAAGATATGGGATACGAACAACTTCTTCATCGCACTATACGACAAGACATCAGACACGATGTCGCTGCCTTTCTTTGCCGACGAAAAAGACAAATTTCATGAGATCCCGACAAAAGGAACAATTTCGGGATATGTAATAAAGAATAACAGATCAGTGCTCCTCAGGGAAAACGATCTGAAAGTACTTGAAGAATCAGGTGATATCGACCTTGTAGGCACTCCCTGTAAGGTTTGGATGGGTGTACCTCTT
>JAKLFN010000258.1 GCA_022711195.1 Bacteroidota bacterium | reverse complement strand
CCATGTAAGAGGCGACCTGGTATTCGTTTCAAAAAGGGTACGGAAGCTGTTCAACAGCGAATTCAATGTATTTTTTGAGCTTGCCGTGACGGGTATCCGTAATGAGAATGTGGAACGCTTTGACAAAGAGGAGCTCGCACCGGTACATTCAATATTCTCAAGGACGATAACGAGCTATGATTACCAGTTCTGGGGAGGCCAGGATTTTCTGAAACCTGAGGATAATCTTCTCCAGGAGCTGAAGAACATGAAAGTCAATCTCTTAGAATTTTCAGAAGAGAAATAAAATAATATTTCTAATACTTATCTATCAGCTTGTAAAGCTCTGTAAGATCGGGTGTCAGGACTACATCTGTTCTCCTGTTTTTCTGTCGTGCGTCGGTGGTGTTCCTCGCATCGACCGGCACATATTCGCTGTGCCCGGCTGCCGTGAGGCGCTTCGGATCGATCTTTGAACCTTCCAGAAGTACACGTACGACTGTTGTGGCTCTCTTCACGCTGAGGTCCCAGTTGTCCTTAAGGTCACTGGCAGAAGGCTTGTACGGGACATTATCTGTATGGCCTTCGATGGTAACCTGTATATCGGGATTTCGTTCGAGGACCCCGGCCAGCTTCTTCAGGGCTGACTTTCCGTTAGCATCGATATCCCAGCTTGCGCTTTTAAAAAGGAGCTTCTCGTCGAGAGACACATAAACCTTTCCGTTCCTGTTTGTGACTGTAAGGCCATTGTTTTCAAATCCCAGGAGGGCTTCCGATACCTTGTTCTTAAGATCCTGTGCGATACTTTTTTGTGCATCGAGTATCTTCTCGAGCTCCACCAGCCTGGCATTCCTTTTTTCAAGCTCAAAAGTAAGCTCATCGAGTGAAGATTTTTTGGTGTCGAGTGTCTGCTCCAGCTGGCGTAACAGGGTCTCCTTTTCCTGCAGGCTTTTCTGTGCAGACTGCAATTCCGAAAGAAGGGTCTGTGTCTCTTTTACACTGCCACGGACAAGATCTTCCTGGGCACTCTGAAGCTCTGCATATTTGGAGTTGATCCTGTTGAAGTCATCAACGGCCCTGTCGCGCTCTGCCTGTATCTTGCTGATCTCCTCATTTACAGTTCCAACCTGTTTCTCGAGAACTCCCTTCCTGGCTTCAAGTTCACGGTTTGCCATTTCGAGACTAATATTGTCGGTCTTGAACTGGTCACGCTCATCCATATATGTACGGCTGGTATCCTGCAGCGTCTTATATTTCTTCCCGGGAACACAGGAAACTGCAAATAAAACCATTGCCAATGTTGCAATCACAGGGAATATTTTCTTTTTCATGACTGAAGAATATTTAATATCTGACAAACTTTTTCATGCAAAAATTGTTTCCGGGATAACCCGGCTGGGCAAAATTACGAAAATCCGGCATACGCCTCAGCAGGAAGAAGGCAATAATAATTGTTATATTTGCAGATTATTTCAACAACCGAAATGAGTGATGAAACCCTTCTGTCGGGGATCAAAAATCCTGAAGATCTCAGGAAGCTTGATCAGGTAGAGCTGGTAAAGGTTTGTTCAGAGCTCCGTCAGTTTTTGATCGACACTGTAAGCACAAATCCCGGGCATTTCGGGGCAAGTCTTGGCGTTGTGGAACTGACCGTAGCGCTACATTATGTTTTCAACACCCCGTACGACAAGATAATCTGGGATGTTGGCCACCAGGCATATGGTCATAAAATACTCACAGGCAGGAAAGAAATATTTACTACCAACCGCAAGTACAAGGGCATCAGCGGATTTCCGAAAATGGCCGAAAGTGAATATGATGCATTCGGCACCGGGCACTCCTCAACATCCATATCGGCTGCCCTCGGAATGGCTGTAGCATCAAAAAGGAACAAAGAGCAACGCCAGGTTGTGGCTGTCATCGGCGACGGAGCAATGACTGCCGGTGAGGCTTTTGAAGGACTTAACAATGCAGGCACATCTAAATCTGATATCATTGTCATCCTTAATGATAATAATATAGCCATCGACCCGAATGTGGGGGCACTGAAGGAATACCTTCTCGACATCACCACAAGCAAATCATACAACAGGTTCAAGGATAAAGTATGGAATCTTCTCGGCCGGGCCGGGAAAGTTGGTCCCAAGGCAAGAACCCTGGCAGCCCAGCTCGAAGCAGGCTTCAAGAGCACCATCCTCGACAGGAGCAACCTGTTTGAGGGAATGGGATTCAGGTATTTCGGACCTATCGACGGACACGATGTCCTTCATCTTGTTAAGGTACTCGATGACTTTAAAAGAATTCCGGGCCCGAAGCTTCTTCATTGCCTGACGGTAAAGGGAAAAGGATATAAACATGCAGAACAGAACCAGACTGTTTTTCATGCCCCCGGGGTCTTCGACAAGGATACCGGTGAAATAATCAGCACAACAACTGAAAGCACGCCTCCTCTTTACCAGGATGTGTTTGGAAATACAATGGTCGAGCTGGCAAGGATGAATCCGAAAATAGCAGGTATCACTCCTGCAATGCCAACAGGCTGCTCTCTCTGTATAATGATGAAGGAATTCCCTGAAAGAACTTTCGACGTGGGTATTGCAGAACAACATGCAGTGACTTTCTCAGCAGGACTGGCCACACAGGGCTTCATCCCATACTGTAACATATATTCATCATTCATCCAAAGAGCATACGACCAGGTGATACACGGTGTCGCACTTCAGAATCTCAGGGTCGTTTTTTGTATCGACAGGGGAGGACTGGTAGGATCTGATGGCGCCACACACCATGGATTTTTCGATATCGCATATATGCGTTCTATCCCGAATATGATAGTGAGCGCACCCATGAATGCCGTTGAGCTTAGAAATCTTATGTACACTGCTCAGCTCGAAAAGAATAACAAACCTTTTTCAATACGTTACCCCAGGGGTACCAGCGCCGTCGTCGACTGGAAGAGACCTCTTGAAGAGATTTCTATCGGAAAGGCACGGATCATCAGTGAAGGAACTGATGTTGCAGTGCTGAGCATAGGCCATATCGGTAATACGGTGGCCGCAGCTGTCAGTAACCTGGCAAAGGAAAAGATATCCGTGATGCATTGCGATATGAGGTTCGTTTCTCCACTCGACACCGATCTTCTTCATTATGTGTTTAAAAATTTCAGGAAAATAGTCACTGTGGAAGATGGCATACTGAAAGGGGGCTTTGGAAGTGCAGTGATCGAATTTATGTGCGACAATGTATATTCTGCCGATGTAAGAAGACTTGGGATACCAGATTATTTTGTTGAACAGGGAAGCCAGGAAGAGCTTTCCAGGGAGTGCGGGTACGACCAGGAAGGCATTGAGAAGGCGATAAGAGAAATGATCGGTACAACGGTGC
>JAKLFN010000257.1 GCA_022711195.1 Bacteroidota bacterium | reverse complement strand
CCAGATCCGGTTCTTCCCTACCTATTATTATGGATCGTTCAATCCGAAAGATCTTCGCCGCGATGTCACGGTCTGTATTACTGCCCAGGGAGGTGTGGCAAATGAAAAAATGATATCTTTCAAAAAAGGCAACAAAAGCAGCGGCGGACTTTCGCTTAACAAATTCGACTATTCCAGGATGGCTGACAAGACCTACGCCACCAAACAGAGAATCGCAGGGATCAATTCACCATATATGCGCCTTGGAGATATGATTCTTCTCCTTTCTGAAACCTACGCTGTCCTTGGAAGTGAACCTGCAGCCAAAACAGAATTACTTAAAATTCGTCAGCGCGCCTTCAATCCATCCGATCCGGATTATACAGCCCTTACATCAACTTATGTGAACGGTCTGAGTGGAAGCGCCCTTCTCGAAGCCATTCAGAATGAACGTGCATTCGAGCTTGGTGGTGAAGGAGCCAGAAAACATGATCTGATCCGCTGGGGAATCTTTGGTAAAAAGATCAATGAAGTCCAGACCAGTATGGATGCGATGGTAAACGGCCTCAATACAAATGGCTATTACCAGTTCCCCAACGGGAATATCATCTCCAAATATATTTACGTGAAAAAGTATACTCTGGCCACATCCGGACTGACGAATATTCTTACGACGACCTGTTATGTTCCACCTTCAGATCCCCTCTACCCGCTGCTTTATCCCGGATGGAGAGGCTCATTCACTGACTGGAATTCGGGGACAACTGTACTTGCCAAGGAAATCCTGGCAATCAGGGGATTATTCGAAACCCTCAGCCCTGCTGATATTACCACATTACTGGGACAAGGTTATGTGAGAACTAACTGGGGCATCGACCTTATCAGCGATATGTACAGGCCTGTTCAGGCTGGAATTTTCGGAGGCTATCTGCCTGCTGACTACGCTGCCGGATATCCTCCAAGATATATCCTTCCGATCTCTGCAAATACAATCCAGTATTCGGGGGGTAATATCTCCAATAGCTATGGCTTCCCGAATCAATAAGATCGGTTAAAGATTATAAAAAGTAGGTGTCCCGAAAGGACACCTACTTTTTTTTCATTTCAACCATCATAATGAATAAATATGACAATTTCTCATTTAGTTAAATAGTTAAATCATTGCTTGATATCTATACCCATTGAAACAAAATTATCTCCGGATTTTCTTAACCATTTTTAACTAAATAAAGATTCCAAAGCAGCCATTTATTCATACATTGAAACATATTTCAATCATCATTAAATGATAAGAATTTTATTTATTCTTCTGTTCAGTGTCATTACTTTTATAATACCAGATCAGGTAAACGCACAAAAGAAGATCAATTCAAAAAAAACTGAAAAATCTATTATTCTGAAACCTGCCAAACTGATTACCAGGCAGACAACTGGTGTATCAATTAAAGGAGAACCACAGATTACCAAATGTGAATACGGGAAAGCTGTCACCTTTAACGGATCCGACCAGGCAATCTTTCTGGAATCTGTACCGGTAAACACTCTCACACAATTTACAGTAGAGGTAATTTTCTGTCCAGCTTCAGGAGGAAACTTTGAACAACGCTTCTTTCACTGGGGAGAAATAACCGGAGGAAGGCTCCTTCTCGAACTGCGGGCAACAAAAACAGACTGGTACTTTGATGCGTTTATTAAAACAGCCACACAGCAAAAAACCCTCATTGATCCGAAATTATTGCACCCGCTGGATCAGTGCTATCACCTGGCTTTTGTAATCGACGACGGTATGCTGAAGACTTTTGTCAACGGTATAAAAGAACTTGAAGGACAAATTAATCCTGAACCCTTCTCAGGAGGAAAGATATCACTGGGAGTAAGACAGAATGAGGTTTCATGGTTTAAAGGGACTATCTATAAAATCAGGATCACAAAAAAAGCATTAAAACCTGAAGAGTTCCTGACGTACTGAAAACAGAAAAGAAGGATCAACATATTTATTAAAGCACTATTCTGATTAGATTATTAAACATATAGAGAAATGAAATACACTAAACTTATAACAATTATCACATTGCTTTCACTGCTTGCCCCGCAGCGCCTCAGCTCCCAGGATGCTAAATTGGCTATGGAAGCAGAACAGTCGATGCTCAGGGCTACTAAATTTATGGTCGAGAAAGTCAGCACCAATGGCGGGTATGTATGGAACTATCTGCCCGACTTATCGAGAAGGTGGGGAGAAATGGAAGCTTATAAAACCATGGTATGGGTTCAGGGACCGGGAACCGTGGGAATGGGACATCTCTTCCTCGATGCATACAGGGTTACAGGTAATGAATATTATTATCAGGCAGCAGAAAAAGCAGCTGCTGCCTTAGTCTGGGGACAGAGCCCTGAGGGTGGATGGAATTATATGATTGACTTTGCCGGCGACCGTTCACTAAAACAATGGTATAATACTATAGGTAAGAACGGATGGCGACTTGAAGAATTCCAGCATTACTATGGAAATTCAACCTTCGATGATGATGTTACTTCAAACGCTGCCCGATTCCTTCTGAGAATTTACCTTGAAAAGTTGGATCCTGTTTGGAAACCGGCACTTGATAAGGCTATAAACTTCTTCCTCCAAAGTCAGTACCCGCTTGGTGGATGGCCTCAGCGTTATCCGCTTAAATATGATTTCAATAAAGAGGGGCATCCTGATTACACTTCATTGTACACTTTTAACGACGATGTGATCTGGGAGAACATTAATTTCCTTGTCCAGTGCTATTTCACCCTCGGTGAAGAACGGCTTCTCGATCCTATTCTCAGGGGTATGAATTTTTACCTGATTTCGCAGGACAGCAGTGGAGGCTGGGGTCAGCAGGTAAATATGAAACTCGAAGCTGAAGGTGCCAGGACATACGAGCCTAAAGCTCTCCTTCCTCGCGCCACCTTCGGGAATGCTATGCTCCTGATGACCTTTTACCAATATACGGGTGACCGGAGATATCTGGCCCGTATTCCTGACGCAATAAACTGGCTCGAAAGAACTGCACTTCCAAAAGATCCCTCCGGAAACAGGAATTATACACATTCAACCTTCGTTGAGATGGGAACAAACAAACCAATTTATGTGCACAGGATAGGTTCCAATGTAAAATACGGCAGGTATTTCACTGATTATGATGATAAAAATCTTCTGGCACATTATGGCGGGAAGACTTCTATAAACATTGACCGTCTGAAGGAAGAATATAAGCGGATGCTCGCACTTTCTCCCGAAGAAGCTACAAAGGATTCACCCCTTAAAACAGAAAGTTTCCAGGGAAACGGATCTCCCCAGAAATTCTATAACTTCAGCCCTGGGCAGTTCAGCTTCTCACCTGACGAGAAACAGGTAAAAAC
>JAKLFN010000256.1 GCA_022711195.1 Bacteroidota bacterium | reverse complement strand
AAGCTGACTTCTTCATATGGAATAAATACAGGTGCACATTTTATTTTCGGGCTTCCGGGCGAGTCACGCGATGAAATGATGGCAAGTGCAGCAATTATTTCGAGGCTTCCGCTGAAAACTGTCAAATTCCACCAGCTGCAGATCATTAAAGGAACCACCATGGAAAAGGAATATATGCAGAAGCCCGAAGATTTTCAACTCTTTACCCTCGACGAGTACATCACTTTTTTTGTCAGCTTTCTCGAGAGGCTTAATCCTGGTATTGTGGTGGAACGTTTTACAGGAGAGGCTCCTCCCAGGTTCCTTTCAGAAACAAGGTGGGGAATAAAAAGGACAGAACAGATCGTCAGCCTGGTGGAGAAGAGGCTTGAAGAGCTTGATACCTGGCAGGGAAGGTTTTTTAAATAATTTTCACGGGAAAAGTAAGTTTCACCTGACAATCAGTTTTAATACTTTGCCGCCTTTAATCTTTACTTCCAATCCATCCATCAATTCGTTGCCTCCTTTAATCAGTTCTTTATTTACCGAACCATCTATTATCGAATAATTTCTACCTTTCTCTACAGTAAAATATTCCGGGAACTGGTTGATCCTTGGCCAGTCGAGCGGCAGATGCATATAATCGCTGTGACGTTTCCTGTCAAAAATAATTTTTCCTCTCCAGTCATTTTCTGAACTTATTGTAAGGTAGAGGCTGTTACCTTTGATCACTCCTCCGATTTTGAGGTCTTCACTCCAGGGGGTGAGATATACGCCGCCGGTTTTCCAAAGACAGTACATTATTGTTGTTCTTGCGAAATTTCCGTCGCCATGCCATCCTTCGATGATCCCCGATTCCTGTTGTTTTCCCCATAGAACATGTATTTCGCTGTTTATCCACTCTGCAGCTGACGGAACCGGTTCCCTGACATATAGATTCAATGCTCCCTCGATTGCATCAGCATAACCGTCCTGGCTGGTTCCTTCCCAGGCGTAATTCCTGTACTTATCGTTGAGGGCACCAAGCGCTTTTAATACAGGTTCACGGTAAGCTTCTATCTTATCGATCAGGTAAACGGTATAAAATCCGTTAAGAGTATATCCGAAATTATCTGCAATTCTTGCGTCTGTGGGCACTCCTTTAACGGGATCGACAGAATTGTAGAATAATCCATCTTCATTTCTACCCACTTCAAGGATCCTGTCGAGCATCTCGTGGATGGGAGCTTTATAGACTTCACGTTTTATTGTATCTGCAAATGAGACAGTGGCATATAGTTCACAAAGACCTGAGACGATCTCACAACCATGGTCTCTCAGGCGCAGTACCGAGAAGTTCCTTGTCGGGTGGTTATCGCCTAAGAGGTAGTAGTCTCCGAGGCGTTCGGCCCATTCAAGATATTTCCTGTCGCCGGTAGTCCAGAATATTCGTGAAAGTGTCTGCAGCATGTCGCCGTTAACTTCCGGATTATCAGAGCATATCCTGCCATAGGGTGTTTCGACAGGCGCATACTTCCAGATGTCATCAAGTATTGAGATCATCCGGGCAGACCATTCGCTTGGTCCCAGCCATTCAGTCAAAGGGATCAATCCGTCTTTTATATATTCTGCTGATCCGAAGATAACATCGGGGAGTACCGGTTCATCGGTAAGAAAACCTTTTTTTGAGAATGAATATGTATCCGGCATTGATCCCACCCGCGATGTGATGTTTCTCTCAGTCTCGAGCATCTTTTTCATGATCCCGTCATAAAGATCGTGCCTGAGCATGGCTGATGTAAGAACCATGAACGGGTAGTTGTCAGCTGCACAATCTTTGGCATTCCAGATATCCTTACTTTTTGTGTCATTTATATTCCTGGGTATCAGGCCGGTTGCAGGATCAGCAAGCTCCAGCCATGCATCGACGAACCTTACACAACGATTGAATCCCTCGTTAACCAGTATGGCATTTCCTGAGGCTTCAGCGAAAGTCAGCTCTTCGTCAGGCGTAAAGGTTCGCTCATAATTGCATGAGCAGGTAATAGAGATAATGAAGAGAGGCAGAATGATTTTTTTCATAACAGAACAGGTTAGGTGAAACAAATATATTCACTTTAACAAGTCAATCTTACACCATTTCCTTAAATTTGAGATAAATGTTTTTTATGATCCTGACCTCCTTCAATTGTCTATAACCAGCTATGGATTTTTTCCTTCAGCATATTGCCCGTTCCTTATACCGGGAGTTCGGTGATGACCTTGCTCATCATTGCCTTGTGTTTCCCGGGCGCCGGTCGTCATTATTTTTTATTAAATATCTATCGGGTGAGCTTTCCAGGCCGCTTTTTGCACCAGAGACTATGACAATAAATGAGCTTTTCAGGGAACTCTCTGCACTCCGGCCTGTGGAAAATGAGATGCTTCTCTTTGAGCTTTATAAAGTGTACAGGAAGGTTCGAAATATAAATGAAAGCTTTGATGAATTCTATTACTGGGGTGATATCCTGCTCAATGATTTTGACGATGTCGACAAATACCTTGCCGATGCTTCAAAAGTGTTCAGCAGTGTCAGCGACCTGAAGAACATCGATGAGCAGTTTGGAGGACTGACGGAAGAACAGATAGGGATCGTTCAGAGATTCTGGACAAACTTCAACCCTGCCCGAAGGACAGAGGTTAAGGAAAAATTCCTGAGTATCTGGGAATTGCTCGAACAACTTTATACCGCATTTACAAATGTCCTGAGGGAGAAGCAAATTGGCTATGAAGGAATGATATTCAGGGATGTTGCCGGCAATGACACTATACAGGATCATCCTGCTCTCAGGTGGAAAATGGTTCATTTCATAGGGTTCAATGCACTGAATGAATGTGAGAAGAAGATCATGCTCGACCTGAAGAAAGCCGGAAAAGCCAGGTTTTACTGGGATTATGATAATAGTTACATTACCGGCAACGGTCTTAATTCTGCCGGCCATTTTCTGAAAGCTGATCTGAAGCTTTTTGGCAACGACATGCCTGAAGGATGGAACTACAACTCATACCTGTCGTCGCCTGCAGTAAATGTGACACGCAAAGTCATTGAAGCTTCCTCCGATGTTGCACAGGTAAAGCTTGTTCCACAGCTGGTGGCCGCACTGCCCGGACTGTCTGCTGACAATGCGCATAATACAGCTGTAGTGCTTGCAGATGAAAACCTGCTTATCCCGATGCTTACAAGCCTGCCGGAGGATGTTCAGGATATTAACATTACTATGGGCTATCCGCTCAGGCACACTTCAGTTTACCAGTTGATCAGACATCTTCTCGACCTGCAGAAGCGATCAACCGTCGAAGGTGAAAATGCTCTGTTCAATTATTCTGATGTCAGCGCGGTCCTTAATAATATTCTCGTTTCGGCGAGGATGGATGATGCTGACAG
>JAKLFN010000255.1 GCA_022711195.1 Bacteroidota bacterium | reverse complement strand
GGCGGTAATAACAGGCGGGGCTTCGGGGATCGGGCTGGCAATTGCCAGGAGGTTTATCGAAGGAAATTTTAAAGTTATAATCGTGGGCAGGGATACGATAAAGCTCAGGGCCGCATGCAAAACCCTGGGAGACGAGTCTGACTTCTTTTCTTGCGACCTCGCTGACCTTACTGCCATACCCGGACTTGTGCAACAGGTAATAGACAAACACGGACGTATTGATATTCTTGTAAATAACGCTGGAATAAACCTTAAAAAACCAATCCTCGATGTGACTGATGAAGATTATCAGAAGATCATACTCACCAACCAGACTTCAGCTTTTTGCCTGACCCGGAGTGTTGCCGGATTTATGCAGGAGCAGGGCGCCGGGTGCATATTGAATATAAGTTCAATGGCATCAGTATATGGTCTGCCTTACGTTATTGCATATACAGCATCGAAGTCAGCCATAGAAGGGATGACACGTGCCATGGCTGTTGAACTTTCGCCGGCCGGGATAAGAGTAAACTGCATCGCCCCGGGATTTATAAAAACAAATATGTCGTCGGTGGCTCTGGAGAAAGATCCTGAACGAAAGGGAAAGGTTTTGTCGCGTACACCCATGGGAAGGTTAGGAAAACCTGAGGAGGTAGCAAATGCCGCATATTTCCTGGCTTCCGATGAGGCATCATTTATTACCGGAGTTATACTGCCGGTTGATGGCGGAAATTCAATAGGGTTTTAAGACCAAAGACCCAAGACCAAAGACCCAAGACCAAAGATAAAAGACCCAAGACTAAAGATGAAAATAACAGGTGCAAAAGTGATTGTATGCTCACCGGGAAGGAACTTTGTGACACTGAAAGTGCTGACCGATGAGGGCATTTACGGACTTGGAGATGCCACTCTTAACGGTATGGAGAAGGCAGTAGCCACCTACCTTGAAAACTATTGTATTCCGGCATTGATTGGAATGGATCCTCGTAACACGGAAGACATCTGGCACTATTTCTACCGGGGCGTGTACTGGAAGAGGGGATCAGTGGCCATGACCGCACTATCTGCAATAGACATGGCATTGTGGGATATAAAGGGGAAGGTACTGAATACACCGTTGTATAATCTGCTTGGCGGCCGAAGCAGGGAGAGAGTGCTGGTATATTGTCATGCCAATGGCAGGGATACGGAAGAGACGCTCGACAAGGTCGGGGAAAAAATTGAGAAAGGTTTCAGGGCAGTGAGGGTACAATCAGGCATACCCGGCATTGAAGACACTTATGGAGTTCCCAGGGATGGCAAGCCCTATGAACCTGCAACAAAAGGCCTTGCACATGTCGAATACTGGGAAACATCAAAATACCTCAACTTTCTTCCTTCTCTGTTTTCAAAAGTAAGGGAAGCCTATGGAGAGAATGTTCACCTTCTCCACGATGCTCATCACAGGTGTACCCCCATAGAGGCAGCCAGACTTGCGAAGGAACTTGAGCCATTTCACCTTTTCTGGCTCGAAGATCCGGTGACGGGAGAACTGCAGGAGGGTCTCAGGATGATCAGAAAACATTCTGTAACACCGGTTGCTATAGGAGAGGTTTTCAATTCTATATATGACTATACAACACTTATTTCTGAGCAGCTGATCGATTTCATCAGGATGCCGCTGGTTCATGGCGGAGGAATAACACATCTTCTGAAAGTCGCTGCCCTCGCATCGGTCTATCATATTAATACAGGTTTTCATGGTGCCACCGACCTGTCACCGGTTAACCTGGCAGCCGCGCTTCATTTCAATACAGCTATAAACAATTTTGGAATACAGGAATATATGCCCCACCAGAAGATTGTGAATGAGGTTTTCAACATTAATTACAATTTTAAGGACGGATATATGGTCATTGATGATTCTCCCGGAACCGGTGTCGATATTGATGAGAAGAAGGCCTCAAAATATCCTTATCAGAAAGCATCTCTTCCTGTAAACAGAAAAAGTGACGGTACAATGTTTTATTGGTAAAAAAGCGAAAAAATGTTACTACTTGGAATCGATTTGGGAAGCTCTTCAGTCAAAGCTTCGGTCATTGATGGAGAATCAGGCAAATGTCTGGCATCAGCATTTTATCCAAAAGATGAAATGTCGATAATTGCAAATAAACCAGGATGGGCCGAACAGGACCCCGGGACCTGGTGGATCAACCTTAAATCAGCAATTGCTGACTGCAGAAAGCAGCTCGGAAAAAGAAAGAATGAGCTTGGCGCAATAGGTATCTCATATCAGATGCATGGGCTTGTAGTGGTTGATAATGATTACAAAGTCCTGCGACCATCAATTATCTGGTGCGACGGAAGGGCTGTCGGGTATGGTGAGAAGGCATTCAACGGGATAGGTAAGGATTTTTGTCTTTCACACCTGCTTAATTCGCCTGGTAATTTCACTGCCACCAAGCTTGCCTGGGTGAAGGAAAATGAACCTTCCATCTACAAGTCAATAAGAAAGATCATGCTTCCCGGCGACTATATTGCCCTGCGGATGACGGGAGTACCTCTGACAACATATTCAGGACTTTCAGAAGGGATCTTCTGGGATTTTATCAATAATAAAGTTTCGGATGAGCTGATGTCTTTTTTCGGATTCGACTCTTCATTACTTGCAGATGCAGTACCGTCATTTTCTGACCAGGGAGCTCTCCTGAAAAGTGTTGCCGACGAGCTGGGTCTTCCTGCGGGGATGCCTGTATCATACAGGGCAGGCGACCAGCCGAACAATGCCCTCTCGCTGAATGTGCTTGAACCCGGTGAGGTGGCAGCAACGGCTGGAACGTCAGGAGTTATTTATGGTGTTACCGACCAGAAGAAATATGAACCCATGTCGAGGGTGAATACTTTTCTGCATGTTAATCACTCTGAAGCTTTACCAAGAGCCGGTGTTTTGCTTTGTATCAGTGGCACAGGTATACTGAACTCGTGGCTAAGGCGCAATGTCGGAATCAGCCTGTCGTACAACAATATGAACGATCTTGCAGAAAAGATTGCACCCGGATCTGATGGTGTTTCCATACTGCCATTCGGAAATGGGGCTGAAAGAATATTGGGCAACAGGGATGTGGGAGCGAGAATAACAGGACTCAATTTCAATACCCATTCAAATGCCCACCTTTTCAGGGCAGCGCAGGAAGGCATTGTCTTCTCGATAAGATATGGACTTGACATCATGAAGGAGACAGGAATTATTCCATCTGTAATACGGGCTGGAGCTGCAAACATGTTCCAGAGCCCTGTTTTCAGGGAAGCTTTGTCGTGTATCACCGGAACTGAAATAAACCTTTATAATACAGATGGATCAATAGGAGCGGCAAGAGGTGCAGGTATCGGATGTGGTTATTACAAATCTCATAAAGAGGCATTTGCGG
>JAKLFN010000254.1 GCA_022711195.1 Bacteroidota bacterium | reverse complement strand
GCGATCGGACTGATTCTCGGCAGCGTTTATGAACTGCCTACAATAGATGTTAAATGGGGGAGTGAAGAGCAGCTTTCCGATGCAGGGATCTTTGAGATGTCGGGACTGAAGAACATCAAATGCTTTGGCAGCTCAACGGCCTTTGCAAACCAGATGAAGAGGGTGAAGGGTATCTATGGAGTATCAACTTATGTGGGTTCACACACTGTGAAAATTCTATATGACAAGAAGCTCTTTGACGATGAAAAGATACAGAAACTGATATTTGTTCCCGAGAAGCGGATACTGGCCTCAGCAGGTGAGCCAACGGCTTCGGTAACTTTGTATACCCTTACAGTCGACCATTTCTTCGATCCGCTCGATGCTACATACCTTCAGCACCTTCTTAAGCAGAAGACTGATGCCGTCGGATACCAGAGCGACTTCGCATGTCCTGTCATAATCAGGATCTATTTCCCTTCCGGAAAAGAGCCGGGTAAGGAGGAGCTGAAAGATGTAATAGAGTCGAAAAGCCTAGTATTCACGGTTAATGGTAACGAATTCAATGCAAAACTGAACTATAAGGTCGTCACTATTTCAGATCCTGAAACTATGACGGCAATAGAATATTCAAGATCGATGTACAGCCCCTTCTCGATGAAATTCGGCAAATTCAGCGAATACACTAATGATATTATTTCAAGCTACGAAACCCCGATGGGCGATAACTCACAGGTGAGGGACAGGTATAGCTACATAGGGAGCCACCTGTCGAATTATAAGGGGATTATCGGGTTTGAAACACATCTTGACTCCACCGGCACTGAAATGGCCAGGGTATTTTTTGTCGATTCATTATCGACAGGTGAAAAAGTCTTCGAAGCACTTAATTCAGATTCATTGTTGCTCCATTTTGCTGATGGCAGAACGTCGAAGATAAAGTCAATGTTCAGCTTCAGGGAAAAAGGAGAAGTAAAAAAATAGAGATCTATGAATGCAATTGAATGTAAGAACCTGACTCATTATTATGGCAGGAAGCTGGTATATGAGAACCTGAGCTTCAATGTTGAGGAGGGGAAAATTCTTGGGCTACTTGGTAAAAACGGAACTGGCAAATCGACGACAATCAATATCCTGAATGGCTTCCTTCAGCCGAAATCAGGTGAATGCCTTATTTACGGTGAGAACACGCAGAGGCTTTCACCCTCGACAAAGGAAAGGATAGGATTTCTTATTGAAGGACATGTTCAGTACACATTTATGAACATTAACCAGATTGAAAAATTCTATTCAGGATTTTATCCCCGGTGGAACAGTGCTCCTTATTGGGACCTTATGTCGAAGCTTAAAGTTACGCCAGGCCAGAAGATCTCTACAATGTCGTGCGGACAGAGATCACAAGTTGCACTCGGCCTGATCCTGGCACAAGACCCTGACCTGTTGATCCTTGATGATTTCTCCATGGGACTCGATCCGGGCTACCGGAGGCTTTTCATTGATTATCTGCGCGAATATGCTAAGGCTGAAAACAAAACCATTTTCGTTACTTCACACATTATCCAGGACATGGAAAGGCTGATTGATGATGTCTTAATAATGGATTATAACAGGATACTAGCCCAGCAGCCTATAGAATCATTTATGAAGAATTTCAGGCAGTACAACATCAGATTGGCACAACATGATACAGGATTCCCGCAGACCAAACTTGCCATGAATATCGAAAGGATAAAGGACACCGTAGAATTTTATACATACAGTGATGAGAATGAAATAAAGGCTTTCCTGAATAATTCAGGTATCAGTTACACTTCCTTCGAAGAAAAGAAGATGACTCTTGAGGATGCTTTTATCGGATTAACAAGTAAATATTAAAAACCTTTCCTGCTGAATGAAATCAATTTTTTATAAAGAATGGATCAAGATTAAGTGGACCTTTCTTGCTTTTCTTGTTCTTGGAATAGTTGGTCATACGATCATGTTCCTGAAAGTACGGCACGACATACTCTTTGTTGACGCGGTCAATTACTGGTATTCTTTTCTCTTCAGAGGCTACCCGTATTTCAGTATACTGAAGTTCCTGCCGCTTGTAGCAGGGCTTGGCATTGCCATAGCACAGTATTTCCCTGAGACATTGAATAAAAGGATAAAACTTACTTTCCACCTCCCGGTAGGTGAGAATGAGATACTCCTAAAGATGCATGCATTCGGAGCCTCCAGCCTCACAGCAATGTTTGTTTTCTTCTTTGTAATTTTTGTGTCAGGTAGTTACATATATTTCCCGGCAGAGATTATCAAACCCTCGCTGTTGACTATTACACCGTGGTTTCTTGGGGGGCTGGCAACATATTTTATTACAGCCCTTATACTCCTCGAGCCGATCTGGTTATACAGGGGCCTTTATACGATAACAGGAGCCGGATTCATCTCTTTCTTTTATATGTATGGAACAATTGGTGCATACAAACCGGTAATAATCAGCCTTGCTGTGCTTACATTGTTAATCAGCACAGGTGTTCTGTTCTCAGGTTACAGATTCAGGAAAGGAGAAATGTAAAATGATAAAGCTTAGCAGATATATTCTGGTCCTGGTGGGAATCATTGTTGCAGCTTTTGCAATTCCAAAACTCTACTGGACAATTTTTGAGAAAGTACCCGTTAATCCTACAGTATTCTACAGCTGTATGATAGACGATTTTATCATTCTTGGCTCTGAAAAAACAGGCCCGGGCGAAAGGATGGACGGCCAGGGTAACAGGATGACCCTGGCTGAATACGAAAAAGCCATGCCGCTGATGTTCTTCAGGCAGCTGATGACAGATGGCAATATGCCGGACTCAATAAATGGCGTTCCGATGGAGCCAATGGTAATTAACAGGGCAAACTCGTTCTACAGGTACACGCCGAGAAAGATAAATACCCCTGTTCCTTCGCTCTACCCCATGCTTGAGTCCCAGAGCGGAAAGGTAAACCTCGCAATGCCCGATGACTATTTCAGGATTGGAAAAAGAATGGAGTTCATTGTGGCAAAAACAAATAAAGTCGATGAGGCCAAAAGTCTTAAGTTTACTGAAGCTCTTGAAAATAAAGGCTTTGCTTTCCCGGCCCGGCTTATCGCAGGAATCCCTACAACACGAAAATCGAAAGACGAGGGCTACTTTGTCACCGACAGCAACGAACAGCTCTATCACATCAAAATGATAAAAGGAGAGCCATATGTTGCACATATCGAAACTCCGGAGGACCTGGGAATTGTTTTTATTGAATGTGTCGACCTTCGCAACAGTGAGTACTATTGCTATCTCTTTACAAGGAACAAAGGTATCTATGTCGTAATGGATGAAGTTTATGACCTTCAGCGTCTTCCCGTGGAAGGAATCGATCCCTTTTCACAGGAAATAAGGATCAACG
>JAKLFN010000253.1 GCA_022711195.1 Bacteroidota bacterium | reverse complement strand
CTCCCTATATACTGATCATACTTACAATTTTCATGTTTATTGCCGGTACAAGCATGACCATGTTCTACTTCGGGTTGAAGAGAAACTTCATTAAGATCACCGGCAATGAAGAATTCAGGTTTTACCTGATCACCTGCATCGTTTTTACAATGCTCAGCGGGCTGCTTCTCTGGTCAGGACAGGGATTCAGTGCAGGAGATGCAATTATTGAAGGCTCTTTCCAGGCGGTATCGGTAATTACCACTACCGGCTTCTACCATAGCGACTTTTCTCTTTGGGGCAGCCTGATGATACTGCTGATATTTATTATGATGTTTACAGGAGGCACGTCGGGATCAGCCAGCAGTGGACTAAAGATCATAAGGCTGCTTCTCATTACAAAAAATACACGTCATGAAATGAGAAGGATGATACACCCGAATGCTGTATTGCCTGTCAGACTCGACGGAAAAACAGTGCCACAGGCGATCATCAACAACCTTCTGGTTTTCATCACGCTCTACCTGATGATACTTTGCCTGGGCGCCCTGGTGACATCTCTTATGGGCTACGATCTGGTTACATCGTTCAGCACCTCGGCAGCGCTGATGGCAAATATTGGTCCCGGCATAGGAACCTTCGGCCCCTTCAGCAATTATGCCGCAGTGCCTGAAGCCGGAAAATGGTTCTTCTCCCTTCTTATGCTGACAGGCAGGATTGAGCTGTTCTCAATTCTTATCATGTTTACAGCGGGATTTTATAAAAGGTAGCAATAAGGCCGGCACAGAAGAGATCAATATTCGAGCTCACCGAGGCCCTGCCTTACTATCACAGGTTCATCTCCTGTACAGTCAACGATGGTTGATGCCTCATTCTTCCCATAGCCCCCGTCGATAACGATATCGGCAAAATCGCGGTATTTCTCGTGAATCAGTTCCGGATCGGTGGTATATTCAATTATCTCATCAGGATCATGAACTGAGGTTGTTATTATAGGCCTCGACAGTTCCTTAACGATCTCGAGGACGATGCTGTTGTCAGGTATTCTTATCCCAACAGTCTTTTTCCTGTTTTTGAAAAGCTTTGGGATCTGGTTATTTGCTTTGACGATGAATGTAAAAGGACCTGGAAGATTATGCTTCAGAAGCCTGAAGGTGGGATTATCGTGGATTACGGTATATTCCGAAAGCTGGCTCATATCGTGAAATATCAGCGAAAGGTCAGGATTGCGGGGGTCGAGGCCCTTGAACCTGGCTATCCTGTCGATTGCTTTTGTTGCCTTAATATCGCAGCCGATGGCATAAACTGTATCGGTGGGGTAAATCACAATGCCTCCCACTTCCAGGATGTCGACAACCTGGCGTATATACTTAGGATTCGGATTTTCAGGATAAATGCGTATAAGCATACTCTTTTTATCTACACCCCGGGGCTCTCCTCAGGAGAGCGAGGAGGGGGTAAAAAAAGGGTAAGCTACTTATATCGCACCGCTACAACTGCCTACCCTTGCTACCTTCCGATCCTGGGGGAGTTCAGCAGGAGCTGGTCGTATAAGACTTACCCGTGTGCAAAAATACAATTAAATAAGGAGGTTGCAAAATAATTAATTACACTATATTTGTTTCAACCAATAACTTTCAATAAAGCCTTAAACTCTAAAACGATGGAAAAAACAACTAATGTCTGGAAAGCAAACCTTGTAAATGGCCTGATACTCGGACTTATAGGTATTGTTTATACACTGATAATCTGGTTTCTTGACCAAACATTCAACAAAAATCTTGGTTATATATTCCTCCTGGTACAGGTTGTAATTATTTTCTTCCTGCTTAAATCGTACCGCGATAATTACATGCATGGGATGATAACCTACGGACAGGCCCTGGGCGCTGGTGTTATTATTTTTCTCTATTCTTCAATTATTGCCTCACTTTTTTCAGTGTTGCTCTATACTGTAATTGATCCGGGCCTCACAGCCAAGGGTATTGCTTTTATGGAACAGATGTATCTCGATAAAGGCCTTACACAGGAGCAGGCAGATGCTGCATTAAAGATTGCAGGAAAAATGATGAAACCGGCCATGATGATCCCTGTCGGACTTATATCAAGTATGTTCTACGGACTCATTATTTCCCTTATTGTTGCCGCATTTGTACGCAAAGAGGGAAATCCGCTTGCCGATACAACACAGCAGTAATTCTTTTCTGAAAATGGACCTGTCGGTAGTAATTCCTCTCTTCAACGAGGAGGAGTCGGTCGCTGAACTCACAAAATGGATCGGAAAGGTCTGTAACGGATCAGACCTGAAATTCGAGATCATTCTTATTGATGACGGTAGCACCGATAATTCATGGAAAGAAATTGAGGAGCTTGCCAGGCAGCATAATTTTATAAAGGGCATCCGCTTCCGCAGGAACTATGGCAAAGCGGCTGCCCTTCATACAGGTTTCAAGGAAGCAGCGGGAGATGTTATAATAACTATGGACTCCGATCTGCAGGATTCGCCCGACGAGATACCGGAACTGTACCGAATGATCAAAAACGAAGGGTATCATCTCGTCTCAGGCTGGAAAAAGAAACGGTATGATCCATTCATAAAAAGGAGTACGAGCAAACTGTACAACCTCACCGCCAGGCTGGCTTCAGGGATTAAACTACACGACTTCAACTGCGGACTCAAGGCCTATAGGAGTGATGTGGTAAAAAGCATCGAGGTTTATGGCGAGATGCACCGTTATATACCCATGCTCGCCAAAGATGCCGGCTTCAATAAGATTGGCGAAAAGGTGGTTGAACACCGCCCACGGAAATATGGTGTTACAAAATATGGTATCGACAGGTTTGTAAAGGGTTATCTCGACCTTCTCACGATAGGATTTATTACACGTTTCGGCAAGAGCCCCATGCACCTGTTCGGGCTGCTCGGAACAATAATGTTTCTCGCCGGATTCATTATGGCAGGTTACCTGGGTATCAAAAAACTTGTATTTGTACATGACGGGCTCAGGGCTCCGCTGGTGACCGATTCACCATACTTTTACATAGCCCTTACCGTGATGGTTATTGGCACACTCCTTTTCCTCACAGGATTCCTGGGAGAATTGATAAACAGAACATCGTCGGAGAGGAATTCTTATCTGATAAAGGATAAAATAAATATATGACCCCCAGCCATGCTGAAGCATGGCCTGCCCCCTGAAGGGGACCTAAAACCAACCACATATTTTGATGGGCAGTCGATTTTATACCCCCTTTAGGAGGTGCTACGAAGCAGCGGGGGTTCCTGCCTCTAGCGGGAGGGGGGCTATTGGATCTGCCACAATTTCAGATTAGCTTCAGGTATCCCGGCTCTACGGCCGGCTTCAAGATCACTCTCCTTATCTCCTATTAATATGCACTGACTGATATCAAG
>JAKLFN010000252.1 GCA_022711195.1 Bacteroidota bacterium | reverse complement strand
ATTCATAAAGATTACCGCGTAGCGGTTAAGGTATTGTAGTATGGATTATTTTTGAGAAATAATTCCGCGTAGCGGATATGGTATCTTACACCATAACCTCTACGAGGTATTAAATCATCCCACAGAACCTTTACCTACAATACCCCATGCCCTACGGGCAAAAGGGATATGGTAAAATGATCAATAGTCATAAATGCCCTACAGGCAAGATATATGGGTTAATCGCCTGTGGTTATATTGTCATTAATATCTTTTTTTTGCCCGTAGGGCATTAATGACGATAGACCAGGGATCTATCCACACATCCCCTTTGCCCGTAGGGCATTAACATCTCAGGTCATGAGATTTAGAAATTAGAATAGAGCAATAAAAAACGTTTTTTAATACGTTTTTTAATACGTTTTTTAATACGTTTTTTTTACAAAACAACAGCATTTCTGAATCGTTAATCTGAAATATCAGTGTAGCTGTAAAAATATAAAAGAAATACTGATCATTGTTAATGTGAAAAGAAGTCTCCTGTTTTTGTCAATGAGGCACATTAATCTGAAGGAGTGGAATATGAATAATCCAAGTGGAACATGAGGTGGCTGCAAGCCCTCACTAACCCGGCTCTGTAGGAGCTGAATATACATGTACTACAAAAATCTGTCAAACTACCAGAATTTAAAATAAAACAAGTTATATTTAAATTCCCATTTTAAGACAGGATGAAAGATAAAATCACGACCTTCTTAATCAGCAATCTTCTTATATTCTCAGCAATTTACAATCATGCATTTACTGCAAAGGCTCAGGACGCAAGGAAGGATGATACAGAGATTGAAAAAATATGGGAAAAGATATCGCCCTGTTTTATTCCCTCTGAAGAATACAGGGATAATTACGGCAACTACAGGTCACCATTGAAATTTTACAACAGCGATCCGGTTGAGACAGCAGCAGACTGGAAGAGAAGAAGAAATGAAATTCTTGCCCGGTGGAATGAAATGATGGGAAAATGGCCTCTGTTCTTAAAGAATCAGAAAATGGAGATCATTGAAACAACCCCGGAAGATGGATTTATTAAGCACAGGGTAAAATTCAACTGGCTGCCGGGAGAACCGACAGAAGGTTATCTTCTAATCCCTGAAGGCAAAGGTAAAAAACCGGCTGTGGTTGTTGTATTTTATGAACCTGAAACAGCAATCAGTAAAGGTAAGGCTAATCGTGATTTTGCATATCAGCTTACGAAAAGAGGCTTTGTAACACTTTCCATCGGGACAACAGGGACCACAAATTCAAAAACTTATTCACTCTATTATCCTGATATACAGAATTCAACAATTCAGCCGCTGTCGGTACTGGCCTATGCTGCCGCAAATGCGTGGTATGTACTCTCGAAGAGACCTGAAGTTGACAGGAACCGTATCGGGATCATGGGTCATTCCTATGGAGGCAAATGGGCAATGTTTGCCAGTTGTCTGTTCGATAAATATGCCTGTGCCGTATGGTCCGACCCGGGTATAGTCTTTGATGATTCCCGCCCCAATGTGAATTACTGGGAGCCATGGTATCTTGGCTATTATAATCCCCCATGGAGTGGCACCTGGCGCAAAACTGGTAGTATTGATGATGCAAAAGGACTATATCCAAAACTGTTAAAGGATGGTTATGATCTGCATGAACTTCATGCACTGATGGCTCCCCGGCCATTTATGGTATCCGGTGGTTCAGAAGACACTCCCGCGCGATGGATCCCGCTTAACCATGCTATTGCTGTTAATACTCTGCTTGGTTACAAAAATCGTGTTGCCATGGATAACCGGCCGGATCACTCCCCGACTTCAGAATCCAATGAAAAAGCTTACCTGTTTTTTGAATATTTCCTGAAATATAAGAAGTTCAGGGTGAGTAAGTATTAATAGTATTATCAGACCAGAGCTACAAATGCATAACCAAAGGATCCATACTGTTATTCTGACTTTATTACTTCTCCTCCCTGCATTATCCGGATGCCGGAAAAGCAATGATGAAGAAAGGATTAATATTCTGATTATCAGTGGCAAAAATAACCATGAATGGCAGAAAACAACTCCCCTTCTTGTTATGATGTATAAAGATACGGGACTTTTTAAAGTAAGTGTATCAGACAACCCCGACACCCTGACATATAATACCCTGAAAGACTATGATGTCCTTGTCAGCAACCGGAATTCATGGCCCGATACAAGCTTCAGGATGTCCGGGGAATGGGAAAAAGAGCTTCTGAATTATGTCAGGAAAGGAGGCGGAATTGTATTCTTTCATGCAGGAGCCTCATCATTTTACGGCTGGAATGAATACCATCAGATGGGTATTGGCAGATGGGGAAAAGATACTAATCATGGAATACCTTCCAAAGGTAAGGTCTTTGGATTTGATCTGTCTCACCCCATAACCAAAGGTTTTAAGGATTTCTTTATTGTGGATGAAATATGGGAAAAAACTGATATCTATCCGGGAATTTCAACCCTTGCATCCGTAACTGCATCTGATGAAAAGGACCGGCATCTGATAAATGAACCTGCGGTATTTGTTAACCAGGCCGGAAAAGGACGAACCTTCTACACCATCCTTGGACATGATGAACGGGCATTACTGAATTCGGGGCTGCAGACTCTTCTTCTACGGGCTGCACAGTGGTGCGCCGGAAAACCTGTAACGATTCCTGTCCCCGCAGAATTTTTGGGGAGCGATATGCAGACAGGCAATATCCTGACGTGGGATGAAACTGACACTTCTGTGGCTTTAAAAAATCATGAGGATATAATCTGGAAATTCAATTACAATAATCGCTTCGGGAAACCATATTTCCATCCTCTATCTGTAAATAATTCTCCACTGACCTGTGTCTCTCCTCCCGACCATCGCTGGCACCTCGGATTATGGTTTTCATGGAAATACATTAACGGAATAAATTACTGGGAGTACCTTGATGAATTTAAATCAGAAGAAACAGGATATAAATCAGCGGGAATAACACAAATCAAAAAGATTGAAATAACCAGAAACAATGATTTTTCAACCGGAATCAGTATGGATGTACTGTACCGCCCGGCAGACGGATCACCTGTACTTTCAGAACGATGCAGGATGCACATTTCTCCACCATCAGTGGACAATAGTTATTATATTGATTATGATTGCTCATTTGAATCACTTGCTGATGAAGTGGTACTGGATCGTACTCCGGTTGAAGGTGAACCCGATGGTGTTTCCTGGGGTGGCTATGCAGGTTTATCGATTAGATTTAACCAGGACTATACATCACCGGAAATATTGGCTCCATCTCAAAATAAGGACTTTCATAAAGATCCCTGGCTATATATGGGATTTAATACCCTGACCGGTAATAAGGCAGGGATATGCATAATGCAACATC
>JAKLFN010000251.1 GCA_022711195.1 Bacteroidota bacterium | reverse complement strand
TCAGAATACACTGGATTGTGTTTTTTTCTGCCTTTAGAAGTCTCATGAATTCTTCAGCAGAAACAGAACCTGCATCGGTCATGTAAATTACAAGGTCGGGGCTCACATCCAGGCCCAACATCACTTTTGCCAGGTCTTTTATTACCGGGCATTTAATAAGCTCATAGCCAGCACTCTCAAGAGCAAGCGACAATATATTTGACTCGTGCCTGTTACCCATAATGAAGAGTATCTTTTTCCGGGAGCCTGGTTCATGCGACGATCCGTTAGTTCCGGATGTCAAAGGAAGGTAGACATAGAAAACAGATCCTTTTCCCTTTACACTTGAGACCAGCACCTCTCCTCCTATTTCGGTTACGATCCCGTAGACCACAGATAATCCCATCCCTGAGCCTTTTCCCACTTCCCGGGTGGTAAAAAACGGTTCGAAGATCCTCCTTAGCAGTGAAGGATCCATTCCTTTTCCTGTGTCTGTGATCGTTATCAGCGCATATTCATCAGCCACTATTTTCTTATCGAGCCTGGCCTGTACCTTCTTCCCGCTCAGGCATGACAGGTTTACCGAGATGGTTCCTTTTCGTTCCTCAAGCGCCTGGATAGCATTGGTAAGGAGATTAAGGAAGATTCGGAAAAGCTGTGTGGGATCTGCATAGACCGGTGCATTCTTTTTTGGAATACGGCTTCGGACAGTAACATTTCCGGGTGCAGCCGATTTTATAAAACCTATTGTTTCTTTAAGAACATCATTGACTTTAACGATCACTTTTTCCTGTTCCACCTGGCGGCTGAAGGTAAGCATCTGGTTAACCAGCGAACGAGCCTTTGAAACTGCGATCTGTATTTTCTTGACTTTCTGAAATGAAGAGGACGACTTTGCCATATCCTCCTGTAACAGCTCCGAATACCCGGAGATAGTCGCAAGGATATTATTGAAATCGTGGGCTAACCCTCCTGCCAGAGAGCCGATAGTTTCAAGTTTCTGTGCCTGTAAAAGCCTGTCCTCAAGCATTTGTTCAATACGCCTGAACTCTTCTTCCTTCTCTGTTGCAATTTTCTCCGACATTTTAATATCCGTAATATCGAATGTCTCTGCCAGAAGGTGAGATATCTTGCCTGAGTCAACAGTAAAAGGACGAAAAACAACTTCATAAAATCGCTGGCCGGCGCATGGTGTTGTAAAGGTGGCTTCATATTTTACAGTGTCGCCAGAGAAGCATCTGTCGATATTCTGTTTTATATGCTTTTTGAATGTCTCCTCTCCCCATACATCAGCGAGTGTCCTGCCGAGGATCGCATCTGCAACAGTTTTTTGTGCCTTGCAGAACGGGATATTTACCTTTTCATAAATATAATCGCGGTTTATTATACTGATCATCGACCTTGAATTGTCGATTATCTGATCAGCAAAGGACTTATCTTTTGCAAGGAAACTAATAAAATCATCATCGGGAGGAATCTTGCCAGCTGCCATTTTCGTATCTCTTTGATAATAATCAGGTCAGGTCGAGGTTAAAAGTCTTTTTAAAATCCTTCAGTGCAGGGTATTTGTTCTGCAGATGGTTAAATTTCTGCTCGTCGGAATAGAGGAGATCATCCGATTCGGTCATATCCACAAGAGTCTCGATGTCGAGAGCTGTTACAATGAATCTTTTTTCGAGGAAATTCAGCAGGCGCTGTTTGTAATTAAGAACGAACAGATCTTTCTGGGCTGCATTATTAAGGTGAATTTTAATCGTATTCACATCATCAAGTTCGGGCTGGACCGATTTGAACATGCTGATTATCCTCGGACTTTCACCCTTGATAGTGTCGGCAAATTCCTGCCAGGCAGCGGTTAATGCTTCTCCTGACAATTCAGTTTTTTCAGAAGAGGAAGCGATGTTTTCGATGCCAGGCTCCATGGCAACATCAGGTTTCACCTGTTCGGGAGGTTTATTTTCGGAAATTACATCGCGGATTGAGAAGACCTTTGATGGTTTTTCAAAGACAGGTATATGTCCTGCAGAAGGTTTCTCCGGATTTATAACCCGGTTCTTCAGCAGTTCATTTGCGTCGCTTTTGTCATCAGGTTTTGAAGGTTGACGGATGGTTGTTTCCGTATTTTCCTTTTTTAGCTGATCAGGCTTTTTTTTTTCCTGTACCGAATTTGAATCTTCGATAATCCTGCAGAGCCTGATGAGCCACAGTTCAGTATGAAGCCGTTGATTCTTGCTGCTCTTATATGTAATGTCGCAGTTGCTGCCTGCATCGAGAGCTTTGTAGAGAAAGTCGACCGGGCATTTCGCAGCCTGTTCAAGATATTTCTGCCGTACAGAAGGTGTGGCTTCCAGCAGTTTCAGTGTTGCCTGGTCCTTGCTGACCAGAAGATCGCGCAGGTGGCTGTTCATCCCGGCGATAAAATTGTGTCCGTCGAAACCTTTCTCAAGCACCTCATTGAAGCTCAACAGTATCGCGGGGATATCTCCTTTGAGGGCACTCTCGACACAGCTGAAATAGTATTCATAATCGAGGACATTCAGGTTCTCAATGACATCCCTGTATTTTATGTTTTTTCCGCAAAGGCTTACTACCTGGTCGAATATTGACAGGGCATCCCGTAGAGCGCCGTCGGCCTTCTGTGCAATAATATGAAGTGCTTCCTCCTCAGCTGTGACAGATTCTTTTTGTGCTACAAACATCAGGCGGCGTACAATATCTTCAAGCCGTATCCGGTTGAAATCAAAGATCTGGCATCGTGAAAGGATTGTAGGGATGATCTTATGCTTTTCTGTTGTCGCCAGGATAAAAATGGCATGCGAAGGAGGTTCTTCAAGAGTCTTCAGAAATGCGTTGAAGGCCGATGTGGAGAGCATGTGAACCTCGTCGATTATATAAATGCTGTATTTTCCGATCTGGGGAGGGATTCTCACCTGGTCGTTCAGGCTTCTGATATCTTCCACCTTATTGTTTGAGGCAGCATCGAGCTCATGAATATTGAATGACCTTAGTGAGTTGAATGATAGGCACGATTCACATTTATCACATGGATCACCAGTTTCGGTAAGGTTTATGCAATTAATTGTTTTGGCAAAGATCCTTGCACAGGTTGTTTTGCCTACTCCCCGCGGGCCGCAGAAGAGATATGCCTGTGCCAGGTGCCTGTTTTTTATTGCACTTTTCAGCGTATTTGTGATCGTATCCTGTCCAACGACCATGTCGAAAGAGGCAGGGCGGTATTTTCGTGCTGAAACAATGAAGTTTTCCATAAAAAATTTCCCTCAGTATTCACGGATATGAAATACAAATATAAGTAAAAAGGATTCCACGGCGGCCGCTGTTGAAAATTATAGGCGGGAGTATTGATCAGATGAGAGGAAGATATCATTTTTCCGGTATTTTTGAGTCAATTATATTTTGAATAAAGGAA
>JAKLFN010000250.1 GCA_022711195.1 Bacteroidota bacterium | reverse complement strand
TCATCAAAAACTATTATTTCGATATTGTTATACTCCTGGTCGCGCAGGTCTTTTAATAATTTTCCTATATTCTTTTCCTCATTACGGGCAGGAATAAGTACTGAAACAAGCTCTCCGCTCCGTTCGCCGCTTTTCGGGAGAGAAGTGCCGGGGAGGAGATTCAGCAATGCCACTGACAGCTGAATGATGGTGAATGCCAGTACTATGTATGCTATGATTATCATTCCGGATCTTTCATTTCCAGATTCAGGGAAAGACATTGGGAATAGAACCGGTTATACCCGGCCTGGAGGGCGGAGGTCGAAAAGTCGTTTCCGGTATATTCAGAAAAGTACATGTAAAGACATGGTTTGGATCCTGAGAAATAGTCGAGGATATTTGCCAGGAAAACAATATGTATGTTTGATTTTAACCTCCCGATAATATGCTCAATCCCTGTTTCGAATTCAAAATCTGTGGTATGCATCGATCTTATTTCTCCCTGCGGGAATAGCAATACCAGGTTCCTCTTGTCAGAGAGTATCTCTGCGGTATAATCGAGAGTCTCGATGACGCTTCTCGATCCTTTCTTTATTGAAAAGCCTCCGGTTTTAGTGAAGAACATGTGTTTTTTAAGCTGTTCCTCGAGCATCATGAAATGAAACCTGCGCCCGAAGACCCTGTAGTTAAGACATACAACCCAGAATCCGTCCCACCAGCTGAAATGATTTGAGAGAACAAGAACCGGCAATCCCCTGTCGTTAAAAGTTCCATTGATGAAGGTCTTACTGAAATTCCATTTTGTCCTCCAGAGTGAATAGAGCTGGAAGAAGTGATAGACAAAGAAATTATGGGTGGTTTTATAGATCATCCTGTTATTTTAAAAAAGGCAGTAAGAACGATGAAAAAGATCAGTTGTACCGAAAAAATGGTTACAGCCAGTTCATTCTTTATTTTAATACCTGAAAGCCTGATCGTTGCATGAAAGAAAAAGGCAATGATAAACCACGAGATATAGTTCCTGACCGGGACGTTTACTTCGTCGAACCGCCACATATCAAGCCAGGGAGCTGTCTGTTCCATGATAATATCGTAGATTACCATCAGCAGCGAAGAGGTAACAATTTTCAGTATGACAGGTATCCTTATCCTGTCTGTTATTACGAATGTGCAGTATAGAAGAAGAACCCAGTTGATACCAATAATCAGTGGTGTGCCGAATATTTTTATGCCAAGACCTTGTCCGTAAGTGTAGCTTCCAAAGATAAATCCGCCATTTACTCCTGCTGCCTCAACCAGCCAGCTTGCAAAAAATATTGATACAAAAACAATAAGAGTTCGCCTATTCTGCCCTGGTGTATGAAATATGGCTAACCCGGTTATGCTGAGAAGGAGAGCCAGCGGTGTAAGATGAAGAAAAACACTTCTTGTTGAGGGGACCATAATACCGCATAATCCTACAGTAAAGAAGATAATGAAGAAGAGCTTAACCATCAAGGCTCTTTTTCTGATCGTTCCTGCTATATTGCTGATATTCATTATTCCGGGCAGAATTATGATGTTCTTATTGATTTCCGAAAGGTACTCATTAAAAGCAGATTCATAAAAATCAGGCTGAATCCATAGATGATATCTTCGCCGGGAATTGTAAAGATCCGGAACCCGGAAATCTCTTTGTTATTATACCAGATCACCTCTCCCTCAATGAAGCTTCCTGTCAGGATTGCATTTACTATAAAAAATGGTACCAGAATGATCATGTATGTAAGATAGAACCTGTTCAGGATCCTTGTTTTGTCTGACAGCCCAAAAAGCAGCAGCGCCACCATAAAGATCGAATAAAAAGCAGTATAGGTCCTGTTGTGGTATATTGCTGCAATCAGAAGAAGCAATGCAATAAGTACAAGTGTGACAATCTTTGTCATCCTGTCGGTTAATGATACCCCGGGGAAGTAGAAAAGGAAAACATAATGTATGAATATGCTGGCATAGGGGACGATAATAAAAAACAGGATCTCTTCGACAGGCAGACCCGATATCATGATGTTTGAATGATATTGCGAATTGAAGCCCCAGATACCTTTTGATGCAAAAATAACATCAACAGCAGAAAATATGAATCCGGTAATAAGCAGCGAAGGGATGAGGTATTTCCAGCTTTTGAAGAAGCTTACACTTTTTTCAAAGCTGAAAAGAAGCGGTATGATGATTACACAAAGTAAAATTGTCAGGTAAAGCGACATTCTTTTTTATTAGTTGAGGTGTTGACTTACAGGTTACTATTCAGGGGATTATTATCCCTGCCTTAATTTCAGAATATTCTCATTGACTCTTTCGTATATCTCCCTGAACCAGAATGTATAGTCTGATGGATTCTTCCTGATATCATCGTGGAGGTCGTTGTACGAAACTGCTTCCCATTCTTCGACCTCCTGTGTGTTGATGACAGGCAGGTTATCGGTTATCCCGAGGAAGACATGGTCAAGTTCATGTTCTGTAAGTTCCCTGTCGAGCTTTTCCCTGTAAATAAAGGTGAATAGTTTTGTCAGATCGCATTTGATACCCATCTCTTCCATCAGCCTGCGTTTTGCAGAATCTTCAACCGTTTCGCCGGGATTCGGGTGTGTGCAGCAGGTATTCGTCCAGAGGCCGTTGGAATGGTACTTGTCGTGAGCCCTTTTCTGCAGGATCCATTCACCTCTGCTATTTACAATGAAGACTGAAACAGCCCTGTGAAGGAGTCCCTTATGATGCGCTTCCATCTTTCCTGCCGTTCCGGTCTGACGGTCATTCTTATCGACAAGGATGACTTCTGGTTCTTTCATAGTTATGACAGGAATATGGTTTCGGAATTCAGATAATACTAAGCTTGTTAAGGAGAATGGCTTTCAAAAGAAGGGAAAATTTATAGATATCCGGAACCCTGATCCTTTTTTCAAGCAGCCTGGGTGCAGGTGTTCTCCTGATCCTTTTCAGGAGGCTCATATAATAATGGTAAGCTATCAGAACGCCCAGCCTTGAATTCTGCGGCAGCTTCTTTAGTCCGGAGAGGGATGACAGGAAATCGTTTTCAATATCGCTGATGATCTCTGATTTGGTCGCTTCATCAAATCTTCTGCCGGCAAGGGTATGGAAATACTGCCTTTTCAGGTTCTCCGTATCATTCTTCAGGTCGCGCAGGAAATTTACTTTCTGAAATGCCGCGCCAAGTTTTCTGGCAGGCTCCTTAAGCTCTGTATACAGCGTTTCATCCCCGTTGACGAACACCTTTAAGCACATTAGTCCCACCACTTCAGCCGATCCGTAAATATATTCATCGACCTCGTCCTTTGAGTTATGTTCAAGGCGTGAGAGATCAAGCTTCATGCTCTTCAGAAAGGCCCCGATAAGATCGTCGTCGATATTGTATCTCCTCACTGTAAGCTGAAATGAGT
>JAKLFN010000025.1 GCA_022711195.1 Bacteroidota bacterium | reverse complement strand
CTTTTGACAATCCATACCTCAGAAGCTTTCCTTTAAGGTCGTACTGGTTCTTTGCCTTTATCGATCTGCGGTGTGCCAGGAGGAGTTCCTCAAGAGCATTCCTGTAATATTCTTTGTCAATAGTACTAATTGCCTGGTCAGTTATTCCACCCGGGATGCCTTTCATTTTCAGCTCTGCCCTGATCTTTATTATTCCCCATTTATTGTATCTGAACTTATCCTTAACAAAAGCTTCCGCATAACGTTTTTCATCAATAAACTTCTCGCGGATAAGCTCCATGATAATTTTCTCGGAATCGGGTTCTCCGACTGACCACGACCTGAGCTTTGCCCTTATATCACCGGTACAGTATTCTCTTTGAGAACAGAGAGCCATAGCTCTCGACAGAGCACTATTATAGATATTATTGTCAGCCATTTTTAATTGCTTTTACAATCCTGTCCCTGTCATTCAGATCGCGTTTAACTGTTACAGAAGTATAATTATATTTATACAGAAGCTTTTCCATCTCAGGCCCAAATGCTTCATTGATCTCAAAATATACTTTTCCCCCGCTGGTAAGTATCACCTTTGCTGATTCAAGTATGGCGATATAATATTTCAAAGGATCAGAATCAGGAACAAAAATAGCCTGGTGTGGTTCAAAATCAACAACATTTCCTGCCATCAGTTTCTTCTCGGATTCTCTTACGTATGGCGGATTGCTGACAATAATATCTGTTTTTAATATGTCGCTGACCCCAGGGACCATAATGTCGAGCAGGAGAAGCTGTACTTTTACTTTGTTTAAAGAAGCATTTACCTTTGCAATTTCCAATGCTTGCGCTGAATTGTCGATGCCAGTAATTTTTGCGCCGGGAAGATTAACCGCCAGCGAAACAGCTATACATCCCGATCCTGTTCCTATGTCGAGAACAGAACCTGTGAATCCACGGTTCTCCTTTATGATCAGGTCGACGAGCTCTTCTGTCTCCGGCCTCGGTATCAGTGTGCTTGAGTCGAGCCTGATAGTACAATTATAAAAATCTGTCTCACCGAGCACATACTGTATCGGCTTGCCACGCTTCAACTCCCTGCAGATCACTTCAACCTTTTTAGCCTGTTTCCCTGAAACGCGGGTTTCAGGAAGTGAAAATGCCTGCAACCCCCTGGCATTTATAACAGTCTTAATAATAATATTGGATATCGCGTTTATCTCCGGCAGGGGATATAAGCCTGCAAGTTCCACGGCCAGGTAAACACGGATATCTTTTATAGTTTGTATATTCACGGGCATTCTTCAAAATTAGCATTTTGGCGTCAATGAGTGAATCTGATGATGTAAAATATATGCGTAGATGCCTCGGTCTGGCAGGTTCAGCCGAAGGACGGACTCTGCCAAATCCGATGGTGGGTGCAGTCATAGTTCATCAGGGACGTATAATTGGTGAAGGATACCATCTAAGGCCCGGAGAGCCTCATGCTGAAGTTATTGCTGTGAAGGCTGTCAGGGAACGAGCCATGTTGAAGGATTCGACGCTCTATGTCAGCCTGGAACCATGTTCACACTTTGGTAAGACTCCTCCGTGTGCCGATATGATCGTTTCGGAAGGCATTAAGAAGATAATTATCGGTACAAAAGATACGAGTGAAAAAGTCTCAGGGAAGGGAATAACGATACTTGAGAAGGCAGGTTGTGAGGTTGTTACAGGAGTTCTGGAGGAAGAGTGCCGGTGGATGAACAGGAGGTTCTTCACTTTCCATGAGAAGAAACGGCCATATATAATACTGAAATGGGCACAGAGTGCAGATGGATTTCTCGATAAGGAGAGGCTGAAGAATAGCGTCAGGGAGCCTCTCTGGATAACTGGAAATGCAGAACGGGTACTCGTTCACCGGTGGAGAGCGGCTGAACAGGCCATACTGGCGGGTGCCGGTACCATCAGGACGGATAATCCCAGGCTCAATGTCAGGGAATGGACAGGTAATGATCCTGTCAGGCTGGTGCTCAGCAGCTCGGGCAGGCTCGACGGCACATCAGCTATGTTCAGGGAACTTGGCACAAATATTGTGTTTACACATAATCCGGACGCAACAGTACCCGGAGCAGTTATGGTGAAAATGGATGGTAATGAAAGTTCTGCAAAACAGATTGCAGAGTTCCTCTTCAGGTCTGAAATACAGTCAGTCCTGGTTGAGGGAGGTGCCCAGGTCCTGGAACATTTTATTTCGTCGGGTCTGTGGGATGAAGCAAGGATCTTCAGAGGCAGGGATTATTACAGAAAAGGTCCTGCAGCGCCATTGATAAAGGGCAAGACGCTGAAGCGTGTTTTATTCAGCAATAGTTCCCTGGAGGTGGTTTTTAATGACGGCAGCATGCATGCCGAGCAGGTTGATAATTAGAATAATAATTCATAAATTTGTTAGTTGGATAATTCTCATTTAAGATATAATGCTATGAAAAAGCAAAAGTTTTTTCTAATGGCCATAACAGCACTGATTGCAATTAGTGCATATGGACAAAATGGCAAGAAATTTTTTAAGGCCGGTGAACTCTTCATGGAAACGATGAAGTACGAAGATGCACTTGCACAGTTCACCAGCGCAATCGAAGCCGAGCCATCAAATGCTGACTATTATTTTGCACGGGGTAAAGCATATGAGGAACTGTCAAAGTATACCGAAGCTAAAACAGATTTTGAGAAAACTGTTGTTTTTGAACCAAGGAACGTTAATGCTTTTGTCAGGCTTGGAGCAGTATGTAATAAACTCGGAAACTATGAGGAAGCGCTGGTTCATCTTAACCATGCCACCGGACTCGATAAAAGAAGCTCGACAGCATATCCTGAGAAAGTTATCACTCTTATCTATCTTGAAAAATATGACCAGGCGCTCAGAGCATCCGACACTGCTATAATCATAAAAGACAATCCCCTGAACTACTACTGGAGAGGGATTACTTACTCCAGGCTTAATAACGACGTGTCGGCAAAAAAGGAATTTGAGAAATCCATCGCCAAGGATAAGAAAGCAGTCGAGCCAAGGCTTGCACTTGCAGAGCTTCTTCTTAAAGGCGGAGATAACCAGGGTGCCATGGCACAATGCAACGAGATCCTTAAAAATGACGACAGGAACACCCAGGCTTACCTGATGAGAAGCAAAGTGTATAAGGCAAATATTGATTTCCCAAACGCAATAAACGACATTTCAAAGAATATCCTTATCGAACCATCAAACCCCGACTTCTATCTTATCCGCGGGAAATATTACCAGGAATTTAACCAGCATACAAACGGAATAAACGACTTCACAAAGTATATAACACTCAATGCAGGCAATCCTGATGCCTATTTCGCCAGGGCAAAATCGTACCAGGAAATAATGAACTATGAGAAGGCAATGGAGGATTATACAAAAATCACCGAACTCTCAGAATTTAACCAGGAAGCACGTAAGATGCTTAAAGATGCCCAGGCTCAGCTTTATGAACTGAACCGCGAAAATGTCGCCCCGGAGATCACAGTGATAAACCCGGCTCCCGTGAGTGAAACAGTTGAGATCAGAGGCGACAATAATACCGTCCTTATATCAGGTAAAATAAAGGACAAGAGTAAGATCAAATCCTTAAGCATAAATAATGAGGTTGTAATACCATCTCTTAAAAACGGAGAGTATGAATTCTTTGCCAATATAAATGTTAACGGAATCGACAAACTCACACTTTCTGCCGTAGATGATTACGATAATCAGAAATCACTTACATATTCTATTGTCCGCACAGAGATAAACCCTCCTAAAGTGAGTATCGTGGCTCCATATACCTCCGATGACGGTATTATAAACCTCGACAGCAATTCTCCTTCACTTTTCATCCAGGGAAAACTCACCGACGAGAGTAAGATAAAATCCATTTTTATCGATGGTGTTTCCGGAAGCTATGCGGCAAATGACATAAATCCTTCATTTACTGCAACAGTCGACATACTTAACAAGAGTAAACTTCTTGTTGAAGCAGAAGATATCTACGGGAACAAGCTCTCTGCCGAATTCAGGCTCAACCGTGAGGGAGCTGAAATATCTGCCACAAACCCGATGGGTAAGACATGGGTGGTATTTATTGAAAATTCCGAGTATTCAACATTCTCAAGCCTCGAAGGTCCGGTTAAGGATATCGACAGGATGACCAGGGCTCTCTCAAAATACCATATCCACCAGATCGTCTCTAAAAAGAATATGACGAAGGAGCAGATGGAAAAATTCTTTACCCTCGAGCTCAGGGATCAGATAAAAGCCAACCAGGTAAAATCACTTCTCATCTGGTATGCAGGTCACGGGAAATTCATTAATGATGTAGGCTACTGGATTCCAATCGATGCCAAACGCGATGATGAATTCACCTATTTCAACCTGAACACGCTGAGAGCTTCCATGGAAAGCTATACAACCTATCTTACACATACACTCGTGGTCACCGACGCCTGCGAATCAGGCCCCAGCTTCTACCAGGCTATGCGTTCCGACCTCAAAAAGAGAAGCTGCGACGACTGGAATGCCACACAGTTCAAATCGTCACAGGTATTCTCTTCGGCCGGTTATGAACTTGCTGTTGATGAATCACAGTTTACACAGACATTCGCCAATGCTCTGATAAATAATCCTAATGCCTGTATTCCTATCGAGGATGTGGTGGCAAAGGTCTCAACAGCTGTAGGAACCAATAACCAGCAAAAACCGAAATTCGGTAAGATAACAGGATTAAAAGACGAAGACGGGACATTCTTTTTTATAGCTAAATAATACGAATGAATATAAGATACTGTCCTTCCAGTAATAAGGTCATCAGGAACATAAGCCTGATGACCTTGTTTTTTGTGCTGTCATTCAACTTTGCTGAAGCACAAACATATTTTTTTGAGAAATATGGAGTCGAACAGGGCCTTAGCTCTTCAAAAGTCTATTCCGTCATGCAGGACAGGAATGATCTTATCTGGCTCGGTACAGAAAGCGGGATTTCAAGATTCAACGGCTCAGCATTCGACAACTTTACTGCTGCCGACGGTACGGCAGGAAGCGGGGTATTCAGTATTGCCGGGGATACTCTTGGCAGAATATGGTGTGGACATCTTAACGGGGGACTGACACTGTTTGACGGTGAACGGTTCGCAAGGCTGAAGATCGATTCTGTTACTCTTACCGGCGATGTGACCAGCATCAGGCAGATCGGAAGCCATATCTGGCTGACATCATCAAAGGATGGAGCTTTCAGATGTGAATTCCCTCAGCCCGGGGATACTGTGATCGTTGCAAAAAATTATGGCGGCAGGGACGGGCTGAGCGATGTGATCTCATCGTCTTATATTGATGCCGAGGGAAACTTTTTTTGTATACTTCCCAACGGAGGCATCAGAATCTATAATGAAGAGAAAGATTCTTTTGAAATCTTTATGCCGAAAGGACTTACTGACTACTTTGCCGTTGTAACCATTTTCAGGGACAGCAGGGGTGATTTCTGGTTCGGAACCCACTATGGAGGACTGTACAGGCTCGTACAAAAAACCGGCGAAATGAAGGTTTATGATGTCAGGGATGGCCTGGCAGGCAATTTTGTTTCATATATCACAGAAGATTACAGGGGAAATGTCTGGGTGGGAACCTGGGGCGGAGGTATTACACTCTTCTATGATGAGAAACTAAGAACATTTAACAGGTCAAACGGGCTCGAAGCTCTGTCAGTTCACTGTATGGCCGAGGATAGCGAAAAGAATATGATCATCGCTGATCATTATACAGGCATAAGCATTTACAAAGGCGATCATTTCACTTCGATCACCGATCAGCAGATCATCCAGGATAAACAGGTGTTTGCTGTCGAGGAAGATCTCTCGGGGATGATCTGGATGGGAACAAATGCAGGCATCTCCATCTATAACCCCTCTGCCATCAAAGGCAATCCTGTGAAAGTGTTTAACGACAAGACTAATAATATCATTAATGCCAGGTTCCTGAAAACCGATATGAATGGGTCAATGTGGATCGGTACTTACCAGCGTGGTCTTTTCAAATATGACCCGGGGACAGGTAAAATGTACTTCGATTCATTCCTGAACCAGAACCTCGAAAGACAGGCTGTTATAACTGCACTCGAAATTGACAGGAATAATATTGTCTGGATAGGTAACTTCGACAGACTCGTGGCCTACGACCAGGTTAAGGACGAGATCAGGACTTTCACTCAGGCCGACGGACTGGCGGGAACAGCGATAAAAGCCCTTTTTTGTGACAGGGAAAATAATATCTGGATAGGCTCTGAAGAAAAAATAGGACTTACAAAATATGATTCAAAAACTGATAAATTCAGGATAATAAGAATCACCGAAGGCCTCGTTCCGCAGGCAATATCACAAACAGCTGATTCCAGGATATGGGTTGGAACAGGCAGCGGACTGCTGGGACTGGTGAACGATTCAGTGGTTACGGTAATTACCGAAAAAGAGGGACTTCTCTCTAATAATATTAAGTTTCTCGAGCCACAGGGCGACAAATTCCTTTATATAGGGACAAATTTTGGTTTAAACAGGCTTAACCTCAGCGACGGCAGTATTGCAACTTTTACAAAACGGAACGGTTATACAGGGATCGAATCATCGCCAAATGCATCCGTTACCGACAGCAAGGGAAACCTGTGGTTTGGAACAGGTAATGGCATCACCAGGCTCAACCCATCACTGATGCCTCCATATGATGCAAAACCAATCGTTCATATCAGCAGCTTAAAAGTGAACTACGGGCTGCAGGAAATGGTTGATAACCTGAAGCTTAATTATAAAGAGAAATCGATACTTTTTGATTATTACAGTGTATCTCTTACCGAACCTGATGCAGTAAAATACAAGGTGATGCTCAAAGGTTTTGACAGCGACTGGAAACCTGCCTCTGAAGTAACACAGAAAGATTATTCACTGACACCAGGGCATTACACTTTCAGGGTCTTGGCTACCAACAGCTATGGCTACTGGAATGAAACGCCTGCCGAGTACTCCTTTATAATTAAACCTCCATTTTATAAAACGCCCTGGTTCATTGCTCTCTGCCTCATAGCCGCAGCTGTCGGCGTGATCTCATATATTAAGATCAGGGAGAGAAATCTTATCAGGGAAAAGAAAATTCTTGAACAGAAAGTTGCAGAACGGACTGCTGAGGTGGTACAGAAAAGCGCCGAGATTGAGGAGAAAAACCGCGACATCACTGCCAGTATCCGTTATGCAGAAAGGATACAGAGAGCTATGCTTCCGCGAAATGATCTGTTCAGTGATACCTTTGTGCTCTATATGCCGAAAGATATCGTCAGCGGCGATTTCTACTGGATGCATGATAACGGCGACATCCAGTTTATAGCAGCCTGCGACTGTACCGGTCATGGCGTACCCGGTGCGTTTATGTCAATTATCGGACATAATTCTCTGAACAAGGTTGTTCGTGAATATGGTATCCTCCGGCCCGGTGAGATACTCGACCAGCTGAATGCTGAAGTGGTTAAAGCGCTGATGCAGAGAAATGAGGAGACTATTAATGATGGTATGGATATGTCGCTGATAGCTTTCAACAGGAAAAAATTCATACTCGAGTTTGCTGGCGCCTACAATCCCGTCTACCAGGTGAGAAATGGAGAAGTTATACTCCATAGAGCCGACAGGTTCCCGATCGGTATGTCATCACAGACAGCCAAAAAGACTTTTCAGAATCAGGTTATTGAGATTCTTCCGGGCGATATGATCTATATGAGCTCTGATGGTTATGCCGATCAGTTTGGCTCTGTCGATGGCAAAAAGTATAAATCAGGAAACGTGAAAAAACTTCTCAGTACGATCTGGGATCTTCCTGTTAAGGAACAGCACGACAGGCTCGAAAAGGAAATACTCGAATGGAAAGGCGACCTGCCACAGGTCGACGATATCATGTTTGTAGGAATCAGGATCCCTGGACGTTAGATCTTGGCAGTTTTACGCCACTCCTCATCTCCGGGAGGCCTTTTATTAAGGGCATCTATTACTTCCCCGGGTGTTTTTACCACCTGCCAGATTCCTTTATGTTCCGCCCTCATGAACCTGTGCTCTACCATATTATCAATAAATGCAAGCAGGGAATCATAATACCCGTTTGTATTAAGGATGATTACCGGACCGTTGAACAGGCTTAACTGCTTCAGGGTAATTGCCTCGGTAAGCTCCTCGAGTGTCCCTATACCCCCGGGAAGAGCTACCACGGCATCCGACATGTCAAACATTTTCTTCTTCCTCTCACTCATGCCGGTTGTGACTATCGTTTCTGTCAGGCCGTCATGTCCCCACCCTTCATCCTGCATAAACAGAGGAATTACCCCTGTTATCTTGCCGCCATGGGCAATTACAGAATCAGCAAGCCAGCCCATAAGGCCTATTCCTCCACCCCCGAACACAACTTCTTTCCCGTCGCGGGCCAGCATGGAGCCCAGTTGTTCAGCAACTATTCTGAAATCATTGTCGACCCTGCTGCTCGATGCAGCAAAAATACAAACCTTCATACGCTATAACAGCGCATTGACTTTATTGACAAAATTATTCTTTGGAACAGCGCCAACCTGCTTATCAGCTATGACACCGTTTTTGAAGAAGAGAACAGTAGGTATGTTCCTGATCCCGAATTTTGCTGCAACCTGGGGATTGTTGTCAACGTCACATTTGGTAACCACAACTTTACCCGAATACTCTTTTGAAAGATCTTCGATAATTGGTGCTATCATCCTGCATGGTCCGCACCATTCAGCCCAGAAATCGACGATTACCGGTTTGTCTGCTTTCAATACAATCTCCTCGAAATTGCTATCTGTAACTTCTAATGCCATATCAAATCAGTTTAAATTAATATAATAGAATAAATATACTCAATTAACTTTATATTCAATTCCGGGATGGTCGTCGAGGAAGGATGTAAACTCATTGTTAAGCCTCACCCTCATTGTCCGCGAAAACATCGGCAATGACACCTTGTCGTCAGGATCGATGAAAAGGAATCTCAGCTCAGTCTCTCCTTTGTTCTCATGTACAAGATTCTTCAGTTCGCTGATCATCTCCGGGTTAATATTATCAGGATTGATCTTTATGGTTACACTCTTGATCAGTTCATCTTTTACACTTGATAAAAGATAGATCTTACGTATGCTGAATTCGATCTCATCTTCACGGTACCTTTTCTTCTGAACCCTTCCTTTGACAAGAAGATAATAGCCTGTTGTAAAATATTTACTATTGTCGATATATTCCTTATCAAACAGCATGAACCTGAATGAGTCGGAATAATCCTGAAGAGTGAACGACCCGTATGGTCTGCCGTTTTTCCCGATACCGTTTTTAGAGTCTGTAACCATTCCTGCAACTGTCACTTCCCTGTCGAGGTAATCACGAAGATTCTGCAGATCAGCAAGAGTAGCCGTTGTGAATGTGTTTATCTCCAGCTTGAAATCATCAAGCGGGTGCGAAGAAAGATAGATACCGATAACCTCCTTCTCCCGGTTTAGTTTTTCAAGCTTGGGCCAGTCGGGACACAATGATGGTTCGGGCTTGATAAGGTCGAAGCCTCCTGATTCCCCGAAGAGAGTCTGGCTGCTCGACTGTCTGATCGTTTTTGCATTATTTCCATACCTTATAATGCTTTCGATAAAACTTGTACCCCGGGTGTCGAGTGCAAAATACTGTGCACGGCTGATCTCGCTGAAACAATCGAATGCCCCGGCTACAGCCATTGCCTCAAGGTTTTTCTTGTTGAGAGAATTAAGGTTGACTCTTTCAACCATATCATAAATGCTTTTATATGGGCCGTTTGCTTCCCTCTCTTCAATGAGCTGGATGACGGCACTCTCTCCCACACCCTTTATTGCCCCGAGTCCGAATCGTATATTCCCGTCCTTATTTACCGTAAACTTTACATTGCTTTCATTCACATCGGGTCCCAGGACGTCCATACCCATCCTGCGGGTTTCATCCATAAGAGTTGTTATCTTCCTGATATCGCTGATATTCCTGCTCAGAACGGCTGCCATGAATTCAGCCGGATAATGAGCCTTCAGAAAACCAGTCTGGTAAGCTATCAGCGCATAGCAGGTGGAGTGTGACTTGTTAAATGCATATTGTGCAAATGCTTCCCAGTCGGACCATATCTTATCGGTGATATTCTCATCGTAGCCTTTCTTCCTGCATCCCTCGGTGAATTTCACCTTCATCTCATCCATGATCGACTTTTTCTTCTTGCCCATGGCTTTCCGGAGAGAGTCGGCTTCACCTTTCGTAAATCCAGCAAGTTCCTGCGAGAGAAGCATTACCTGCTCCTGGTAAACGGTAATACCATAAGAGTCATTAAGGTATTTTTCCATTACAGGAATGGTATATTCGATCTTCTCCTGGCCATGCTTGCGCCTGATGTATTTAGGAATATATTCCATCGGGCCGGGACGGAAGAGTGCATTCATCGCAACAAGATCCTCAAACCTGTTGGGTTTCAGTTCTTTAAGGTATCTTTTCATCCCGGTTGATTCAAACTGGAAGATCGCAGTGGTTTCACCATTGCTGAAAAGTTCAAAGGTCTTCTTATCGGTCAGGTCGAGATGATCGATATCAACATCAATTCCCTTCGACTTCTTAATATTTTCGAGTGCGTCTTTTATTATAGAAAGCGTTTTCAGCCCCAGGAAATCCATCTTCAGGAGTCCGACAGATTCTACATGACTGCCGTCATACTGTGTGGCATACAAGTCGGTGTCTTTGGCTGTACACAGCGGTATAAAATTGTCGAGAGATTCCTTGCCGATAATTATTCCGCAGGCGTGTACGCCAGTCTGGCGGACCGATCCTTCGAGAACTTCTGCATATTTAAGGGTTGTTGCAATCAGCTTGTTTGATGATTGTTTTTCCTTAGCCAGTTCAGGAACTTCAGAATAGGCTTCAGAAAGAGTTATGCCGGGCCGGTCGGGTACGAGTTTTGCCAGCCTGTCGGCATCCGGCAGAGGAAGTTTCTGAACTCTTGCCACATCCCTTATAGCCATTTTGGCTGCCATGGAGCCAAAGGTGATAATGTGTGCTACCTTATCGTGGCCGTATTTATCCACCACATATCTGAGGACTGAATCTCTCCCGTCTTCATCAAAATCAATATCTATATCGGGCATTGAGATCCTGTCGAGGTTGAGAAAGCGCTCGAACAGCAGTCCATATTTTATGGGATCTATATCAGTTATTTTCAGGCAGTATGCAACCACCGATCCTGCCGCGGAACCTCGTCCCGGACCAACAGAAACGCCCATTTTCCGGGCAGCATTCAGAAAGTCCTGGACAATCAGGAAATACCCCGGGAATCCCATCCTGGCAATCATTTCCAGCTCGAAATCAATGCGCTCAGTGTGCTCAGCAGAGAGTGTGCCCCATCTTTTTTTTGCACCTTCATAAGTAAGAGCCCTCAGGTATTCGTCTTTGTCGTTGTATCCCTCAGGAAGCTCAAATTCAGGCATGATGGGATTGTGATCGAGCTTATACTTCTCGATTTTTGAAACCACTTCAGCAACATTATCTACGGCCTCCGGAATGTCGCTGAAGATCTCTCTCATCTGCTGTTCTGTCTTCAGGTATTCCTGTTTTGTATAACGGAGCCTGTTCGGATCATCGAAATCTTTTGCAGTATTTAAGCAGATAAGCCTGTCATGTGCTTCTGCATCCTCCTCATTTATAAAATGTACATCGTTGGTGGCAATAAGCTTTATGTTGTATTTCTGTGAAAGCTTCTTCAGTGTTTCTATTGCTTTCTGCTGGAGAGGAAATGTGGACCTGTCGGCCTCAGGATCATTTGTCTCATGACGCATCACCTCGAGGTAGAAATCTTCGCCGAATATATCCAGGTAGCTTTTCAGTGCAGCTTCGGCGCCTGCCATGGTTCCATTTAAAATTTCATCCTGTATCTCGCCAGCCAGGCATGCCGACGAAGCTATCAGACCTTCATGGTATGTGGAAAGCAATTCCTTATCGATGCGGGGCCGGTAGTAGAACCCTCTAATCCAGGCTGTTGAGACAAGTTTAATCAGGTTTTTATAACCGGCAAGGTTCTTTGCCAGTAGTATAAGATGGTCGCCCGAGCGGTCCTCTTTCCCGACAGTATCATTTATTGACCTTTTAGCGACATATACTTCACATCCGATGATCGGCTTAATGCCCTTTTTTGTGGCTGTATTATGAAATTCCTTAACACCGAACATATTGCCATGGTCAGTTATGGCTATGGCTTCCATGCCCAGCGTTTTGACCTTTTCAATCAGGTGATGAATGCTGGATGCTCCGTCCAGTATAGAGTATTGTGTATGAACATGAAGATGTGCAAATCCTGACATAAATGAAGATGATGTGTGATCTTTTCTACAGAAAACAAAAATACTTAAAAATGGGTTATAGAGCCAGAAAGTTTTCGTGGTCAAATATAAAATCCGTTGCCCGGGAAGTACCAAATGTAAACCTGATCAAGCAATCTGCTGATTAGAAAAATTTATCAACACTCTGCTTTTTACCTTGCATTTGATTATGGCCTTGTCATGATCATTGGACAGTAAAAGGAATTAGCCATTCCTTGATTTATATTTTTTTAACCTAAACTAAATGTTATGAGAAAAATTCTCTTGATGATTTTGGTTTTTTGCGGCTTTTTACATGCAGTAAACGGCCAGCAAAAAATAATTTCCGGAACCGTCACCTCTTCTGTTCCCGGTGAGGGAGCATTGATCGGTGTTTCTGTTTCTGTCAAGGGAACGACAACGGGGATCAATACCGATATTAACGGAAGATACTCGCTTGCAGTTCCTGCGAATGCTAATACCCTGGTCTTCACCTATATAGGAATGAAGAGGCAGGAAGTTGAAATCGGAAGCCGTTCCCTTATTGATGTCGTGCTTGAACCCGATGTACTTGGACTTGAAGAAGTAGTAGTTACTGCTTTTGGTGTATCGAGGGAAAAGAAAGCGGTCGGCTATTCAATGCAAGACGTTAAGAATGATGTAATTAAGCGGGCAGGAAATACCGACCTTGCAGGAGCAATGCAGGGAAAGATTTCCGGGATCGACATTAAGCCTTCAAGCGGTATGCCCGGAGCCTCGTCGCAGATCGTTATCAGAGGCGCCCGTTCCTTTACAGGAAACAATACCCCTCTTTATGTTGTCGACGGTATGCCTATTGCATCTAATGCCGATATCCAGTCAGGTACGAACGGTAACTTCTCGCTGGCAGGCAACGGAGTCACAGGTTCCGATATATCGAACCGTGCTGTCGACCTTAATCCGGCCGACATTGAAAGCGTAAATATCCTCAAAGGACAGGCAGCAGCAGCTCTTTACGGAATACGCGCTTCGAACGGAGTGATCGTTATCACTACAAAGAGCGGCAAGAATAATGCTCTCGGGAAACCGGTGATCTCAATTTCTCACACCAGCGCTTTCTCGCAGGTTTCAAGAACACCCGACTACCAGACAACCTATGCACAGGGTTCCAACGGAGCTTACGTTCCGAACTCTTCACTATCCTGGGGTCCCAAAATCGTTGATCTTCCCGACGATCCAACCTATGGAGGAAATACACAGGGTCATCCGGGTGAATACCTGGTTCCCCAGCTGGTAACAGGCCAGGTCGCCGATGCATGGGTCACACCACAGGTATTCAATAACTGGGACAGGTATTTTAAAACCGGCTATTCGGCCACAAACAATGTTTCAATAACACAGGCTATGGAAACAGGCAGTTTTGCCCTGGGACTCAGCCAGACAACACAAAGCGGGGTAGCACTGGCATCAGGGATGAACCGCTGGAACGGCAAAGCTTCTGCTGAAAGGAAAATGGGCAAAAATTTCTCCGCCGGTTTCAACACCAATTTCTCAAAAACCGATATCGATAAGCTTCCAACAGCCAACGATGCCGCACTTGCCGGCGTTCTGGGAGCTCCTGTAAGCTATAACCTGAAAGATTATCCCTTTAATGTACCGGGCGATGTTTATACACAGATTTACTACCGCGGTGGAAGCTGGGACAACCCTTACTGGGCTGCCGAACATGTGGTATTCAATGAAAAGACAGACAGGTTCTTTGGTAACGGTTATGTGAACTATCTCGCAAAACTGGGCGACAAAATGAACCTTAAAGTCCGCTACCAGCTTGGTGCCGATGCCTATACCACAAACTTCAAGGATGTATTCGAATATGGACATGCCGGAACGACAGGAATGATCGATAATTATGGAATTACTTCTTTTATCGTTAACTCCCTCCTGACAGCAAATTTCGACTGGAATATCAGTAACAGCTTTACATTGAGTGCATTGCTGGGGAATGAATTCGATCATAACAATGCTAAAACCTATTCGGAACATGGCGAAGAATTCAACTTCGGCGGCTGGGCCCATATAAGGAATGCAAATATTGTTACTGCTGACGAATCACAGACCCAGAACAGGACGGTTGGTACTTTCGGTAGCCTCTCGCTGCAGTATAAATCACTCTTGTTCCTTACCGGAACCGGTCGTTATGATGTAGTTTCATCAATGCCTACAAACAACAGGTCATTCTTCTATCCGTCCCTGGCCTTCAGCTTCGTTGCCTCTGAACTGGATGCCGTAAAAAATCTCACATGGATATCGTTTGCCAAACTTCGTCTTTCCTACGCTGAAGTAGGTCAGGCCGGAGCATATACGCCAAATTATTACGGTACTCCCTTTTATGGAAGCGGCTGGTGGACAGGATCACCAATTCAGTATCCTATCGACGGTGTAAGCTCATATATACCTAATAATATACAGTTCGATCCAAACCTGGTTCCTCAGAATACAAAGTCATATGAAGTCGGAGGCGAACTCAAATTCTTCCAGAACCGCCTTGGTGTTGACTATACCTATTCTTACCAGAATGTGGTTGACCAGATTTTCCAGGTTCCCCTTGCAGGATCCACAGGTATCTCAGCACTCCTTATGAACGGAGGCAAGGTACATACTGCAAGCCATGAGGTGGTACTATACCTGACCCCGCTCTCAACAACAAACCTGCAGTGGGATTTCAACTTCAACTTCTCGAAAATAGACAACTATGTGGATGAACTGGCCGAGGGTGTCGAAAGTATCTTTATCGGAGGATTTACAACACCTCAGGTAAGGGCAGGTATCGGAGACACATACCCTGTAATATACGGCGACTCTTTCCTGCGCAACGCTGATGGAAAAATTGTTGTCGATGACGATCCTGCATCGCCTAATTATGGTTTCCCGCTCCAGGGAGAACCTGATGTGATCGGAGTCGTTTCTCCCGATTTTATCCTGGGAGGAGGTTCCAATTTCAGCTTTAAAAACTGGTCATTAAATGCACTGTTCGAATGGAAACAGGGCGGCCAGATGTATTCAGGAAGTATCGGACTGATGGATTATTACGGTCTTTCAACAAGGGTCGAAGACCGTGAATCGACATTTATCTTCGATGGCGTAAAGAGCGACGGAACACCAAATGATATCGTACGCGGCGGGCCAAATGATCCTCTTGCGCTCCAGCAGCTGCACACGAATGTCCTTACCAATATCGATGAGTATTATATTTTCGATAACTCATTTGTAAAGCTTCGTGAACTTTCACTGAAATATCAGCCTTCAAAGAAACTGTTCAATAAAGTAAGTATGGGAATCTCTCTTTTCACGAGGAACATCCTTCTCTGGACTGCACTCCCGAGTCTCGATCCGGAATCGAGCCAGGGTAACACCAATATGGGAGGATCTTTCGAAAGATTCACAGTACCCCAGACTACAAGCTTTGGATTTAATCTTGATTTAACTTTCTAATTATTAATGTCATGAGAAAAGTACTTTATATATTTTCTGTTACGGTACTGGCGCTGTCACTCTGGTCATGCTCGGAGTCAATTATGGATGAGGTAAATAAGGATATCAACAATCCCAGTGACATGACCTCCGATCTGATAATTACAGATGCAATGACTACAAGTGCGTTTAACGTTGCCGGGGGTGACTTCGCATTTTATGCCTCTATATATATTGAGCATAATGCCGGTACCTGGGGCCAGTTTTATAATGCAGATATTAGGTCGTCGCAGCCTTCCAGTTCGACAACTTACAACAATACCTGGAACTCGATCTACGGAAACCTGTATTCCCTGAAAATTGTCCGTGAAAAATGTTCCGAAGGGGGTTCCGAGGAAGGAAACTATCATACACTGGCTGTTGCCCAGATCCTAACTGCATACAACCTTGCAGCACTTACCGATGCCATGGGCAATGTACCATGGACACAAGCATTGCAGCCCGGAGTGATCTTTACCCCAGTGCTCGACAGCCAGGAAGACATTTATAATGTCATTTTTGACCTGCTCGATGATGCAATCGTGAACCTTGGCAAAACAACTATTTTCCCCTCATTAGGAGGACAGGACCTTATCTATGGAGGTAACACAGACCTCTGGATGAAGTTTGCGTATGGGCTGAAAGCCAGGTACAC
>JAKLFN010000249.1 GCA_022711195.1 Bacteroidota bacterium | reverse complement strand
ACCGCATATCGATACTGCACTGGCAAGCATGGTGGAAAATTCATCATCAATCTTCAGCTTTTTGGAGATCCAGAATGCAAAATACCAGACAACGATAACAACAATAACAGCCTGTATCAGGCCTAATGGACCTGCAGTCATGATATCCCTGAAGAGAATCGTGGCTCCGAGCATTACCAGTCCAATCTTAACATAGAGTTCAGTAACAACTCCCGACCTAAGCCAGTCGGGAAGCCTGAACAGGTTGCCGATAATCAGCCCGATAATAAGTGAAAAAAATACAGTCTCGAGCCCCAGGTTCTTAAAACCTGCAAACGATGAAAGGAACTGCGACAGGAATGCCAGCAGACATATAGAAAGGAAACCTGTTATGAATTTTTTCAAAGAGTCGCCGCTGAGGAAGATACCAAATGCAGTAAGCAGACCAAATATAAAAATGGTGGAAATAACAGATATCCCTAATGAAGAGGTGAAAATTCCTGAGATTGTTTCCATTCCTTTCCAGCCGCTGCCGCCGCCAAAAGAGGGGGTGGAGATCTTGTACCCTGCTAATACTACAAATAAGATCAGTATCATTCCTGTTACTACAGAAGCCCAGTCCTGTCCGATCCTGAATTTCGAAACTGGTGCGGTTGTCTTTACTTCAGCCATGGTTTTTGTTTCAGGTTTTATGATTTACACTCGTTTTTACGTCACCACAAATATCACTCCTGAAATACATATTCTTGTGGGCATAAAATCGTATTTTTCAGTAAGCAAAATGTGAAGCTCTATCTTCAAACATCTATCATAATATCCGGGTAATGAATATGTTAAGCCGGTATTCCCGGATTTTTATTGCACTGTCCTGAAACCTGGTACGATCCGGACAACGGTTTTTCAAATGTTTCTTTATCTATTTTCGTCAAAAATAGTTAACCATGAAAATGCAGGAAACATACAAGTCAATGATTTACAAATCAACAATTAAATGGAGCGCAATAATCTTAGTCCTTGCCGGCCTGATATTGCCGGTTGCAAAGTCATCGGGACAGGATCCGGATGCTTTTAAGCCAGGGGGTAAGATGGAAGTAAGGATCTTTACAGGTATCAACACCACTTTTGCAGATGGTGAGAACCATACAAAATTTGACCTCGGTAGGGCATATCTCGGGTATAACTATAATTTTTCAAAAAAGCTTTCCGGGAGGATAGTTTATGATGTTGCAGATCCATCGGTAGGGAAGCTTAAATTTACCGGTATGCTGAAATTTGCCTATCTGAAGTTCCAGAGCGGTAAGTGGACTATAACAGGAGGGATGATCGCATTGCCTGAATATGATCACAGCGATAAGAAATGGGGTTACCGTTATATATACAAACCCCTTCATGATGAGTATGGTTTCGGAACTGCCGCAGACCTGGGATTGAATGTGACTTATGCTGCAGCAAAGTGGATTTCAGCCGATCTTACTGTTATGAATGGTGAAGGCTTCAAGCTTACCGAAGCCGATTCAACTTTCAAGGTTGGAGGTGCAATTACACTGATGCCGGTCAAAGGTTTGTCGCTGCGCGGTTATTTTGACAATATGACGAAGAACAGCATTAACCAGCAGACAGTTCAGACAATCGCAACTTATGAGAACAAGGGATTCGTCGTTTCTGCCGCATATAACTTCCGCAGGAACCACAGCCTCGTAGATGGACAGGATTATCAGGGCTTTACAGTGAACGGAACGATACCGGTCACCGACAGGATAAAGGTTTTAGGCAGGTATGATTATGTAAATTCCGTAATAGTCGGAACAGCCACTGATCCCTGGAACCAGGCAAAAGACGGGCAACTGATACTTACCGGTATCGATATTATGCTTGCCCCCGGGGTAAATATTTCCCCGAATTTTGCAGGATGGAAACCGGCAGGACCGGGGATGCCTTTTATTTCACGGTTCTCGATTTCTCTCGATCTGAAGATCTGAGATCAGATCTCTCCCGATCTCTTGAAATATTTTGATTCAGACCTGGCGACCAGCTCTCCCGAGAACTGTTTTGTCTCTCCCTTGACCGGGGTGATGATCACATCTGCAATGTTTCCGCCTTTCTTAAGCAGTATCTCAATCTTGGCAGTAATGAAAAATCCCCGGGTCTGAATTACAGAACTTATATTTCCCTTCTTATCGGTACTCTGCTCATATTTATCCACATTGAGCTTATTTGTATGGCTGTTATCTGCAATAACCGGTCCCTGCAGTATCATGAACTCTTTCTCGTATGAAAGAAAAACAGCAGGATCGGTATTATTTTCGAAGCTTCCTGCGCTTGTTTTATAATAGTCAACGATTATTACAAAGTCCTTTGATTCAAGTGCAGCTGAAGCTTTATTGAATTTCACAACAGCAAGCGAATCCCTTTCTGCTTTCTTGTTCTGTGCAGAAACTGATACTGCTGCAATGCATATCAGGAGTGAGGATAAAAGAATTCTTTTCATTTTCTATAATTTGTTTATCAATACAAAAATATAATAATACGACGAAGAAATTTATGTTTGTGATCCTGAATATTTCTTCTGCATTAAGAAGAACACAGGAACGCCAATCAGTATTAGGGTTAACCCCAGAACTGCTTCTCTTGGCCTTGTTATAACAGTGTTTATCAGCAATCCGGCACAGAATATGACGTAGATTGCCGGTACAAAAGGGTAGCCCCATACCTTATATGGCCGGTCGGCGTTAGGCATACGGCGACGTAGAATGATAACACCCAGCGATGTGGCTCCATAAAAAATAAATACGGCAAAGATTACCATGTCTGTAAGCTGGTCGAATGTTCCCGACAGTACAAGCACCGATGCCCAGATTCCCTGCCACAGAAGGGAATTGCCGGGAACATTATTCCTGTTTATCCTGCCTATCCCGGCGAAGAAGAGCTTCTCGCGTGCCATTGCAAAATATGGCCTGGCACCGGTGAGAATGCTGGCATTTGTACATCCGAGCGTGGTAACGATGATAAGCAGTGAAATAAAAAGGGCTCCACCGCTTCCCCAGAAAACTCTCACCGCTTCGACAGCTGCAATCTTATTCCCGGCATCGTTTATCGCAATAAGATCGGGTATCGGAAGCAGGGTGAGGTAGGTAATATTTACCAGCAGATATATGGCGATAACAACCAGTGTGCCCAGTATGATTCCCCTTGGTATATTCCTGTTTGAATTCTTCACTTCACCTCCTATAAATCCCACAGATATCCATCCCTGGTAGGCCCAGAAAGCAGCAAGCATGGCTGTGAAGAAGGAAGAAATGTTTACCGATACGGGAGGCGCCTTAAATTCAATGAGGCTCTTTATGGGTTTCGCTGCATGGCTGCCCAGCCCGAATACAACAATTATCAGCAGTCCGGCACAAACCAGGTAGAAGAGAGCCTTGCTTACACCAGCGCC
>JAKLFN010000248.1 GCA_022711195.1 Bacteroidota bacterium | reverse complement strand
ATTCATTCTTTTCAGCATCGTACACCACCGTTTCCCTGATGTTTGAAGGATTATTAAGGAAGAACGGAGAAGATGGTTTCTTCTCCCAGGGCAGGGCTGGATCGTTCTGCAACTTCAGTATCGATTTCCGGGATGTGTCAGGGGCGGTACTGTTTCCTGTCGTTTGCCCGGATGCCTCTGACATTCCTGAAAACAGGAAAAATGTCAGAACAAGAAATAGACATACCAGAAGATTTCTATATGATTTCCCTGATCCCAATCCGGCTTATATTCAGTATTACAAGTTCTTAAGCGCTCTTTTAATCATTTCCTCGACAGTAAGATTATGCTCTTCGCGTAATATTTTGTCAAGTACTTTAGCAACAGCGCCTTTGGCAAACCCAAGCATTATCAGAGCTGATAACGCTTCTTCGCGTCGTGTATTGTCTGAGAATGAAAATATTTCACCGGTTCCGGCCTGTTTGCCAAGCTTGTCTTTAAGGTCGACGATGATCCTTTCTGCCGTCTTGGATCCGATACCCTTGACCCCTTTGAGAAGGTTTACGTCGCCGCCAACAATTGCCTTCTCAATTTCTCCGGGGCTTAATGAAGAAAGCATCATACGGGCTGTAGCTGCTCCCACGCCTGAGACAGAGATCAGTAATCTGAAAATATCCCGTTCCTCTTTATCGGCAAATCCGAAAAGCAGGTGTGCATCTTCTCTTATGACCTCATGGACCAGGATCTTTGCTTCGTTTGCTCCTTCGAGTCTGGAAAAAGTGGTAAGAGAGATGTTTACAAAATAGCCGATACCATTTGTTTCAATGGTAACAAAAGCAGGAGTGAGCTGTACGACTTTTCCTTTAATATAGTCAATCATATAGGTTGTTCCTGGTTATAGATTTCGGGGGGCAGTTCATCAACTTTATCGGTGTGGGTGTCGAGATCCTGATGCTTCAAAGGATTGCGTGTTATCTCGGCATGCAGCTGCCTGTTCCTGAAGATGCTGCAAGCCAGGTATAGAGCCTGCCGGAATGAGTTTTCCGAGGCCTGCCCTTTTCCGGCTATCTGAAAAGCGGTACCATGCACAGGCGAAGTTCTGATAAAGGGCAGCCCGGCAGAATAATTTACTCCTGAATCAAAAGCCAGGGCTTTGAAAGGTGAGAGACCCTGGTCGTGATACATCGACATAATTCCGTCAAATTTCGTAAAGGAGCCTGCCCCAAAGAAACCGTCAGCAGGAAAAGGACCAAAGACAAGAATATTTTCTTTTTCAGCCAGCCTGATGGCAGGGAGTATGACATCAGCTTCCTCGCTGCCAAGAAGTGAGTTGTCACCAGCATGAGGATTTAATCCCAGGACTGCTATCCTGGGTTTCCGGATACCAAAGTCCATCTTCAGCGACTGGTTCATAATTCTCAGTTTCTTAATGAGAGAATCGGTGGTGATGCTCTCATGAACCTTTCTGAGTGGCACATGCCCCGATGCAAATCCTATCCTCATGTTTTCGCTGATCATGAACATAAGGACATCGTCTGCACCTGCTTTTGTTTTAAGGTACTCGGTATGTCCTTTAAAGCTGAACTTATCCGACTGAATATTTTTCTTATCAATGGGACCGGTAACAAGGATATTTATCTTTCCTGATTTCAGATCCTCGATAGCTTTCTCGAGAGCTGCAAGAGCCGCTTCGCCTCCCTGTGGCGTGGATTTCCCAAGTTCCACCCGAACATTATCATCAAGGCAGTTTATCATGTTGACTTTCCTGGGATTTACCTCCTCAACACTCCTGATATTATTAAAGCTGAAATTGTTTATGTTAAGGGCTTTTCTATGATATGCAGCCACTTTAGGTGATCCGTAAACTACAGGTACACACAATTCAGTTATTGTTGGATCCATGAGGGCTTTTATTATCACCTCATATCCTATTCCGTTTATGTCGCCCTGTGATATACCTGCAATTATCTGTTTTGCTTCCATGGTCATTTCAATTTTTTATAATCTGCTGCCAGCCTTTTAATAAAGGAGGCTAAAAGCCTTAGCCCCGAACCGGTTCCATGCCTGGGCCTGTAGTGATCATCTTTCCTGAGCATCTCAGTACCGGCAATATCGAGGTGAATAAGCGGATATTCGGCAAACTTTTCAAGGAACTTCCCGGCGATTATTGCTCCTGCTTCACGTCCGCCAATATTCCTGATATCAGCAACATCTGATTTGATAAGGTCGCCATATTCATCCCAGAAAGGCAGCTCGGCAAGTCGTTCATAGACCTCATTACCGCACTCCATGATGAGATCAATATATTTTCTGTCAGCATTTGTCATCAATGCTATGGCCTGGTTGCTGAAGGTGACAGCTGCCGAGCCTGTAAGTGTTGCAATATCAATAATAAGTTCAGGCTTATACTTTGAGGCATAGCTTATCGCATCTGCAAGTATCAGACGTCCCTCAGCATCCGTATTCCCGATTTCCACGGTCATTTTGCTGTACATTGTAATGATATCGCCCTGTGTATAGGCATTCCCCCCGGGCCGGTTATCTGTTGCAGGAATGAGTCCAATAAGATGGACCGGAATTTTATTTTTTGCTGCAGTATAAAATACACCCGTCACTGTTGCAGCGCCGGCCATATCTCCATTCATACCCGACATATAATCGCCTGTTTTCAGGTTCAGTCCTCCGGTATCATAAACAATTCCTTTGCCCACAAGAACGACAGGGTGCTTATTTACAGGCTTGTCAGGTTTCCATTCAAGAATACAGAATACAGGAGGGTCGACGCTTCCCTTATTTACTGCAAGAAGCCCGCCCATTTTCAAAGCTTCAATCTTACCTTTTGTAAGCACTTCAACGGTAAATCCTGCCGACCGGCCTGTTTTTTCAATTGCAGAGGCCAGTGCCTGTGCATTCAAATGATTCACAGGCTCATTTACCAGATCACGTACAAAGAAAACAGCATCAGTAAGGTCGTTAATCCATTTTATCTCAGAACGGGAATAATCGCCGAAGATAAGAAGACGTGAAGGATATTTATATTTTCCCTCCTCCTCAGCCTGTGTTTTGTATTTCTTAAAAGAATAGGAACTAAGCAAAAGGCCTTCTGCAAAGTCCAGCACCGCTTCCTTATATGTTCCTGACGATGCTATTACGAGCTCATCATGATTATTTGACTTGATCAGCTTTTTTAATGAAGAAGCTGATTTTCTTATTTCCTCACGAGCTTTATAACCTTCCAGGTCTTCCTTTGCCTTAACGAGATAAGTACACTTGAAATAAGAGTTGATGAATACAGATTCCTCCTTGTTTCGTAGCTGCTTCAGGGCATATTCCTTTTCTGTTTTGCTGAGGTTCAGGAACGAGGGGATCTCATTCTTCCCTACAATGCAGACGACTGACTGGTCGGGAGATATCTGAGTTACCGGGATTATTGGGGA
>JAKLFN010000247.1 GCA_022711195.1 Bacteroidota bacterium | reverse complement strand
TGAAGTTAAGGAAAGACTGCAGTGGGATCCGGTGAACGAGAGGTTTACAAATAATGAAAAAGCAAACACTCTTCTTCATTATGATTACCGTTCACCCTGGAAATTATAAAGAATAAAAAAATGAAACAAAACAGGAGAGAATTCATAACGACAATGGCAGCAGCAGGCGCAGCAATCCCGTTTACTAAATTCCGGTTAACGGATACGACAAATCCCCCGGAGAAAAAGTATCCGGTAAGACTCTTTTCCAAACCAATTGATGCCTTCGACTTCGGCTTTATGTGCGAGTGTCTCAACCGTTCAGGTATTGAGGGATTTGACCTGACAGTGCGTCCCGGCGGTAAAGTGGTGCCTGAAAAGGTTGAAGAGGATCTGCCACGGCTGGCTGCTGAGGCAAAGAAATACAACCTTGTCATAGATATGATGGTTACCGCTATTCTGTCGCCTGATGATCCTTATGCTGAAAACATACTTAAAACAGCAGCCTCATCGGGTGTAACACATTATAGGCTCGGATGGGCTGAATACGATAATGAAAAAGGTATATTGGGAACGCTTCAGGAATACAAACATGCATTGACAGGTATTGCCGGACTTAACAGGAAATATAAGATCCATGGCGGTTATCAGAACCATGCAGGAGCCAGAATTGGCGGTCCTGTATGGGATCTTTATGAACTTCTTAAAGATCTTCCTCCGGAGAATATCGGATGCCAGTACGATGTGAGGCATGCAATGGTTGAAGGTGCAAATTCCTGGGTTCTTGGAATGAAACTACTTGCACCTTATATCAAGACATTGGCCATAAAGGATTTTACATGGCAGACTGTTAAGGGCAAACCTGCTGCGGTCACTGTACCCATGGGCGAAGGAATGGTTAACTGGGATCTTTATTTTAAAACGCTTATAGAACTGAATATTAAAGCTCCTATGACACTTCATGTGGAATATCCTTTGTTCACAAAAGCTGAGGAAAACTATCCGCTCGCACGGAAGCAGGATATTATTGTGGCAAAATTTAAAAAAGACATGGATTTCCTTAACGGTTATCTGTCAAAGTATGGTTTAGCCTGAAAAAAAAATGACAAACCGGCGAAAATTTATAAAAACCAGCCTCCTGGCTGCCGGAGCGGCAGCTGTTGCTTCACCACTGGAAGCACTGGTGTCATCATGCACAAATACAGGACAGAAAATGATTACTATCTCAAAGGTCAATTCCAACTTCGAGAGAGAACCTCTCATCCGTCCTTTCGGGTTCAAGGGCGGATATATGAAAGAGATATGGCAGACGGTTTCTTATCTGGAAAGTAACTCGGGCGCTCATTCCATAGGACTTTGCACACAAAGCGTACTCTGGTCTGATGCATCTGTATTTGCTTCTCATTCAGAAAGCGGAGGCAACGCATTAATGTATGCGATGACTGAAAGAGCGATGCAGATTGTCAGTGGTCAGACTTTTACATCACCGGTTGAACTTCTGGATGCTATCTTACCGGAAGTTTACTCATTCGGACAAAAAGTCACCTCAAATCCGCAGCTGAGAAAAACATTTGCCCTCAATGCACTTGTCGGACTGGATAATGCTGCATGGCTGCTTTATGCAAAAGAAAATAAGATCAGCACTTTTGACGGATTGATCCCTCCTGCCTATAGACCGGCACTTTCCAGCAGGCACGATAAAGTGGCAGGGATCCCGCTGATGGCCTATGCAATTCCTATTGAAGAAATAAAAAAAGCAACTGACGACGGCTATTTCTTTATGAAGATCAAGATTGGACAGCCCGGAACCCAGGAAGAGATGCTTGAAAAAGATAAGGAAAGGCTCACTGCAATTCATAAAGCTATAGGGGATGTAAATACTGCTTATACAAAGAATGGTAAACTGCCCTATTATTTTGATGCTAACGGAAGATATGAGAAGAAAGAGACACTGATGAAACTTCTGGATCATGCAAAGAGCATCGGTGCTTTTGATCAGATTGCCATTATAGAGGAACCATTTCCGGAGGAGCTTGAAATTGATGTCAGCGATATTCCTGTCAGGCTTGCTTCAGACGAAAGCGCTCATACTGTTGAGGATGCAGTGAAGCGTATAGAGATGGGATATAAGGCAATAGCATTAAAAGCAATTGCAAAGACCCTCAGCATGACAATGAAGATAGCACAGGCAGCACACGAAAGAGATATTCCATGTTTTTGCGCCGACCTTACTGTTAATCCCGTACTTGTGGAATGGAACAAGAATGTAGCGGCAAGGCTGGCATCATTCCCTGGAATAGGCAACCTCGGACTGGTTGAGAGCAACGGTCATCAGAACTATCTGAACTGGAATACAATGCTTGGTTATCATCCCCGGAAGGATGCTCCGTGGGTTACTGTAAAAAGAGGTGTTTACGAACTTGATAAAGAGTTCTATAAGACCGGAGGCGGCATTTTTGACCCGATACCTCATTACGAAGAAATGTTCACATGAAACGGTTTCCGGCGTCCGGCTTGCGGCGTCCGGCGTCCGGCATCCGGCTTCCGGCATCCGGCATCCGGCTTCCGGCATGCGGCATCAGGCATCATGTTCCGGTTCCGGTTCTCCCGCTTCTGGCACCCTTCATGAGTTTAATCCTGGCAGTCTGCCGCACGCCCGACACCGCACACCGCACGCCGCACACCGCACACCGCACGCCGCACACCGTACGCCGCACACCGGACGCCGGATATCCTATTGATCCCAGTCGTCGGTACGGAATGATGAAGCGGGTAGTCCTTCAATATTGAACAGGTCGCCGATAATAAAATCTTTAAATGCATACCTTACAGATGCCGGTTCACCGACAAAAGGCGAAAAGAGTGTGATGCCTGTTCCGGTAATGAAGGCCTGAGCCGGATAAAAACGTTTATTTGCCCCGGCAAGCTCGAAACAGGTCAGCTCTTTCCCGAAAGAGGTAAGACCGTTTGGTGCATTTTTGAAAGTTAATTTCACCTGCGACCCCTCGATTTTCATTTCGTCAATTACAGGACCTTCGCAGGGGAATCCTTTTTTCCCATATGTTTTGGCAAGTGCAAGATATGCAAGCCTGTCACCGGTTATTTTCTTACCGGCAGGATGGATGCAATCCTTTTCCCCGATGTCCATTATACATGCCATACCAAAATTAGGTATTGCTGTTGATGCCTTCAGCTGTGCTTCACGAAGAAAAGCTGAATTGGCACCCACAGGTCCGTAATCAAATGGTGCAATCTGAACATAATACATCGGAAAATCACCGATATTCCACATCGCCCGCCAGTTAAGTGCTAGTCCCGGCATAAGCTTTTCATATTCCCTGTATTCATTCCTGTTCGATTCACCCTGGTACCAGATCGCTCCCCTGATTCCATAACCGGCAATCGGATTTATCATTGCGTTATAAAGGACAGTCGGTGTCTGTGGTGAAA
>JAKLFN010000246.1:2129-3436 GCA_022711195.1 Bacteroidota bacterium | reverse complement strand
GAACCTTATGAACATCTGGATGAAGAGGGCAATAGCTCTTGCAGTAAAGTCCGTCTTCATTAGGCCAGACATAATTTTCAGGCATTTTCACATGAGGAGTCTCATCAAATTCAGGGAAATTCTTAAGCAGATTGCCCAGGTTTCCTGCCCATGACTGGTGACCAATCAGGTTTATCTGCGGTATTATCCTTATGTTATACTTCTTGCAGGCCGCAACTATCTTCTTCACATCCTTCTTCGAAAGAGCGTTTGAATCAGCCAGTTGCGGATAACTTTCAAACTTGTAATTATAGTCTCCAAGAAGGAAGAGAGTATTTATTCCCCTCGGAGCAAGTTCATCACCGATAAATTTGACAAACCTGTCAAGTCCCTGTGGTGAAGGAGCATTAATGCAGAATCCTTTTACGGGAAATACAGCATTATCATCATACTGTGCAATAGCATCTGACTGCCACATAAGCAGCAGCAGGATACACAGAAATAAAGAGTTGATTTTTTTCATAGGGTAGTTGTTTTGTATGGTTAGATAATATAGTTGCTTGTTGCTTGTTGCTTGTTTGGTTTGATTATCGGCTCCCCTTCATCGCCTTCGCGTAGCTGCTTCGGCGGAGCAAGGTTGGGAGAAGCTGGGTGTGGAGGGTTGCAGATAGCTTTACCAATGGAAATGTTAGTATAAGTTTCCCCTCCTTTTGAAGGAGGGGTGGCCGCAGTACAATATTTATCAAAGAATTGCAAAGATTCATTGCGGCCGGGGTGGTTGATTATTAACTCAGATAAATTCATTTTATTAATTAAAATGTCCCTAACGTTTTTCAAAGAAAATTATGAACCGCAAAACTGATTTCAAAATCTATAGCATTTTGCTCCATAGTTTAATTATATCATTCTCGTCCCCAAACCTTTGTACTTAATAATATACACTTAAGATATATATGTCAGGATCAGTTTAATCAACCACCCCGGCCGGGAAATACACCTTGTAAATAGTTGATAATCAAGAATCCCGGCCACCCCTCCTTCAAAAGGAGGGGAAAGTTTTAAAGCGCTTTCCTCTATAAAATACAATCCTTTGCTTACCGTCCATATTCCCTGTAGGGCTGTGGGTGGGTTGGTCTTTTGCTGTTCCGGCTACCGGTTATCAGCTATCGGCTAACAAGTTACTGATTACTGACAACTGATTACTGATTACTGATTACTGATCACTTCCCAAGCAAAATACTCGTCTTCGGCGTTGCATTTCCCTTATCATCAACAATCCCGAAAGCTGTGGATTTATAGTTCCAGTTGGCATAGGCCACATTATGCTT
>JAKLFN010000246.1:0-2119 GCA_022711195.1 Bacteroidota bacterium | reverse complement strand
GTTGCATTTCCCTTATCATCAACAATCCCGAAAGCTGTGGATTTATAGTTCCAGTTGGCATAGGCCACATTATGCTTATCAAAAATTGCAACCATGTCCCTGTACCAGGCAAGTTTTGCTTCAGGAAAGAAGTCCATAAAAACCCCAAACTCACCACAGTAAAGCGGCAGGTTTGTCTTTTCAGACAAGGCAAAGGTTTTTCGCATCATGTACTCGAGAGTATCAATATTATATTCCTGGTTCATATTGGGAAGCTTGCTCAGCTCCATTAACAGATCGTCCTTATTACCGGGTTTGTTTATTGTACCCTGACCAATAATTATCTTTCCCGGGTAATTCACCTTTCCCTCAAAATCCTTAAGATTGGTCCATGCTGCTTTATAATGGGTAAGATAAAAAGGTTCATAGAAATGATAGCTGAGTATCAGGTTGGTATCATTTTCAGGCACTCGGAATGTATCAAAAGTCTGGGCCGATTGCCATCTGTTTGAACCCAGAACCAGAACTCTTGCCGGTTCCCATGACCTCAGAGAATCGATCATCCTTGCCAGTAATGTGTTCCACTGTTCAGGATCATCCGCAACAGGCTCATTCATTGGCTCATAAGCAAGCATGCCATTGGGATAGTCCTTCAGAAATGACGACAGATCCTTCCAGAGTGCAATAAATTTATCCTGTTCCGCAGGTTTTGTCCAAAGAGGCTTATCACCTTCATTAAAATGATGCGACCTGAGAATATGCAGGTCCACAACAGCTCTCAATTCTGCTTTTCCGCACCAGTCAAGGCAATTCTTCAGGAGGACAAATGCATCTTCATTCCTTTTTCCTGTTTCATCCCACATCTGCTCCTCATCAATTGGCAGCCTGACATGGTCAAAACCAAGGGAATCGATGTATTTAATATCCTTTTCAGTTATAAATGAAGCGCGTTCGGCTCCTCTCCTCTTGCTTTGAGAAAGCCAGTGTGCAATATTTGTACCCCTTTTTATCACAAATTTCTCATTACTGAAGGGATAGCTGCTCTTGTCATTCCCGCCGCTGCCACAGGAAATAAGTACCGCGGCAGCCAGAATTGCAAGGAATCCATGTAAAAGGTTTTTTCTCATAAAAAAGTTGATTTTTGGGTTAAAAATTATCGTCAGGTAATGTCTTCTGTACAATAAAATGGAATATTATACAATTTTTCAGTCAGGTTGGTAATAGCTAATATAAATGATACCACGGAATTAATTTAAGCATTTTTTCTGAAATTGAAATCATTAACATTTATTAACACAGGACTTACAAGGCAGAACTGGATGATAAATCACTTTGAATTTGTCGTTTGAATATCTTGGCGTATATTAGGAAGGCGGAAGGGCGCAACGGCACAATGGGGCAACGGCGCAACGGCGCAAGGGCTGAAGACGAAAGGGAGGCTAAGGGAGTGAGGAAAACCGGATAAGGAATTTTAAAAGGAGCATAGTATAAACGGCTCCCCTCCTCCGGAGGGGCTGGGGGTGGGTAAGGAAGAGACAGAATACAGAGGAATGAATACTTTTAATACTTTAATTTATATGAAAAAGATCTATAGCATAAACCTGGCTATAATTATTCTACTCACAGGCTTGTTAATGCCGTTTTACAGGATTCATGCCCAGAAGATATCCCGTGATCTCAACGTCAATCTGCTCATAAACCATGCAGGATATATGCCTGATGCCTCAAAAAAAGTAATTGTAAAAGGGAATTTAACCGGCATATTCAGTGTTATAGAAATAACAGAAGGCAGAACAGTGTATACTGGTAACTTTAAACCGTCAAAAGGTGATTTCGGAGAATACTCAACAGGCGATTTCAGTGAAATAAAGAAAGAGGGTCTCTATTATATAAGGTATGACACCCTCAGGTCCTTCCCTTTCACAATAGGTACTGAATCGTACAGGCCTGCCATGGATCTGATTGTGAAATACTTTTCACTGCAGCGTTGCGGTGCAAGCAAAAGCGGATACCTTACCCCATGCCATACCGACGACGGTATAAGGATGGATAACGGCAAACATCAGGATGTATCAGGAGGATGGCACGATGCCAGTGACCTGAGAAAATGGGTGGGGGCAACAATCTATGGCATGATTGG
>JAKLFN010000245.1 GCA_022711195.1 Bacteroidota bacterium | reverse complement strand
ATCAACATTATTAAAGTACTTAATTTCTTTGTTTTCCCCTTAGTAATGACCTTTGTGTGACTTTGTGGTAAAAAAAACAGCTAATCCATACAAAAAAAAGGATCACAATATAAATGAATTGTTAAAGCTATCTGCAATGTATACATACGATTATCTTTTCGGTTTCACAAAAACAGTTTTCCTCAGGATGGGGTGCCCGGAGGAGGATGCAAATACGATCGCAAAAGTCTTTCTTGCCGCGGAGCTGAGAGATCATGCATCACATGGCATGATAAGGATAAAGGACTATTATGAGCTCTGGAAAGCGGGAAGGATAAATGTAAAGCCTGATGTAAAGGTTGTGCATGAATCACCCAGCACAGCGGTCGTTGATGGTGATAATTCTGTGGGAATGGTATGTGCCAGGAGATCGATGGAACTGGCTATTGCGAAGGCCGGAAAAGCAGGAACCGGATGGGTGGCAACACGTAATTCAAATCATTTCGGCATCGCAGGATACTATGCCATGATGGCACTGGAACACGATATGATCGGCATCTGCCTCACCAATGCCAACCCGCTGGTTGCACCGACATTTTCCATAAGCAGGATGATGGGAACCAATCCGATAGCTGTGGCTATACCTGCTTTTAAACAACCACCCTTCGTAGCTGATTTTGCTACCACTCCGATTGCAAGGGGTAAGCTTGCTGTTGCTGAGAAGAAAGGCGAGAAAGTCGCTCTTGGATTTGTCCAGGACAAAACCGGCAAACCATCTGATGATCCAACAATTTTAAAATCAGGAGGTTCGATGGTAACTCTCGGCGGCGACAGGCTTCATGGAAGTCATAAAGGGTATTGTCTTTCAGCCATTGTCGACATATTTTCTGCAGTTTTCAGCGGTGCCAATTTCGGACCTTTCGTACCGCCAAGTGTGGCATACCTGCCTGTACTTGAAAAGAAAGTGGGCGAAGGAACAGGACATTTCTTCGGTGCAATGAGAATAGATGCATTTCAGCCTGCAGAAGAATTTAAAATGAAAATTGATGAATGGATAGAGACCTTCCGTACGGCAAAACCAGCTGATGGCGAAGAGAGGGTCCTTATCCCCGGCGATCCGGAACGGGAAGCAGAAGAAAGGATAAGAAGAAACGGAATTCAACTTGTCCCGGCAATCAAAGATGACCTGTTAAAAATTGCAGCCGAACTGGGAGTAAAGTTCGAATAAAATTTTTAACCACAAAGGACACAAAGGATTTGACGCAAAGGACGCAAAGACTTCTCAGGAAGGACATTTCACTTATTCAGAATTTATTGAATATTAATGTATAAGAAGGATGAGATCCCTCACTTCGTTCGGGATGACAAATTTATTATGTGAGATAAGGAGGAAGAAGCGGCGATTCGCAAGTGAAATACTTCATGTATAAAATGTCGTTGCGAATCGCCGCTTCTTCCTCCTGCTAATCAACTACATTCCTGTCATCCCGAGCGCCAGCGAGGGATCTCCTTCTCACTTTCTGTAATTTACTTATATTGAGATGTGAAGAAAGATTAGCCCCCAAAAGGGGACCTTCTAAAAGAACCCCCTTTAGGGGGCAGGGGGCAAGATTTAGGCATTTGAAACAGCTGGTTAAATTTCAAATCCCCCAGTTCTTATTTGGTTCACTTCCCATCTGATAAACCAATTCCCCTCCATTTACAATCTCATCATGGGTGATGCTTGATTTATTGAATGGTTTGCCGTTCAGCGTTGCAGACTGGATATAAATGTTTTCCTGGTTCAGGTTTTCAGCCCTGAAAATAAATTTCTTCCCATTATAGAAATTCCTGTCGAGTTCTATTACGACTTCATTAAAAATGGGAGCTGTGAGCTGGTATTCAGGTTTACCCGGGCACATCTGGTATAAACCCATGGCTGCCATGGCATACCATCCCGACATACAGCCATAGTCATCATCCATCTCCTCCAGGTAACCATCGGGTGTAGACTTATAAATACGATCAAAGACCGGTTCAATAAAGAAGCCATGTGTTCCATATTTCTGAACCACCGGTTCGGTGAGTAATTTTCTTACCCATTTTTGTGTCAGCCACGGTGCATCGGCCATATTGAACATGAACGGAGCCTGAAGATCGATCTGGTTACCGGCTGTATAGAGATCATTATTGAAAAAATATTCAAGCTCTTTCACAAAAGCCTCTTTTCCGCCGAAAGCCTCAATAAGCGATGGAACATCATGCAGCACATTCCATCGCCAGTGCCATTTGCTGCCTTCATAGGTATATTTCTCACGGTTCATTGAAGGATCTTCCGGGAAGTCGAGCCATGTACCATCAGCATTACGTGCCCTGAAATACCGAATAGATGGATCCCAGGTGTTCTTCCAGTAATCAGAACGTTTGATCAGGTATTCGTAGTCCTTCTCATAGCCAAGCGCTCCTGCAACCTGTGCAAGCGTCCAATTATCCCAGCAATATTCGCCGGTCTGATCGGCACGTGCAGGAATGAAACCGATAGTGTCATACTTTTCAGGCATCTGAAGCATCACCTCTCTCATCATGAATGGATAGACAGACTTCATATCTGTCTTCATAAGACCTTTGAAATATGCATCAGCAACGACCATCAGCATATGCTCATGCCTGCATTCTGCAAACACCTGGTAACCATTCTTTCCTGCCGCCTTGAAATCGACACCATGAGGCGGGTGATCACTCGAAGGAAGCGCGCCCCAGTTATCTGCCTGCTCATACAGGTTCCTGAGAGAAGTTGTTATGTCGCTGCAGACACCGGGGATAAAAAGACTGTATAAGGGATATTTTGTCCTGAATGAGTCCCAGAAAGCATAACCTGCATAATGTGAGTAGCCATCTGCTTTATGATCTTTCTGGTCAAGGCCTGGATAAACACCTTCCACATCTGATTGAATAACAGGCAGGAAACAGGTATGATAGAGAGCAGTATAGAATATCTTCTTATCCTCTGCGTTCTCTCCTTTGACTTCTACGGCTGATAATACTTTATTCCAGGCCCGGGTTGCTTTATTTCTGGTTTTATTAAAATTCCAGTGAGGCGATTCTGCATCGAGGTTTTTTCTTGCCGATTCGATTGATGAAAGTGAAACTCCAACTTTTACAAGAAGTGGCTTGCCGGCAGGCCCTTCAAACTCCAGGATGATCCCTCCGTTATCCTGCTTCTGAAGAGAATTGCCTTCAGAGATTTTACTGCCGTCAAAGATTTTAGCTACAGCAACAGGTGAATCAAATACGAATTTGAAATACTTGTTGCCGAATGAACCTTCAAGAGTATTTTTATCAGTTAGTTTACATTCAATTCCCGATCCTCCGCCCCTGTTTCCTTCATAGATATATATTTTCCTTTCTGAATCTACATCGAAAACATACCGGTGGAATCCAGTCCTTGTTGTCGCAGTGAGCTCTGTAAGTATATTATCCTCCGGGAGAAAGACA
>JAKLFN010000244.1 GCA_022711195.1 Bacteroidota bacterium | reverse complement strand
TAACCTCGACGTCATGAACTGGTTCACAGGGTCACACCCCGTGAAAGCTGTTGGCATGGGCTCGAGACAGAGACGTGTAACAGGAGACCAGTTCGATAATTTCAGCGTTGACTTTGTTTTCGAAGACGGACGTCACTTCCACAGCATGTGCCGCCAGATAAACGGATGCGCAAATAATGTTTCCGAAAGACTCCAGGGAGCCACAGGATCTACTAACTGCCAGAATTCTATTCTCGACCTGGCAGGTACACAAATATGGAAATACCCGTACCCCCTGACTGCCGAAGGTAAAGAAGGAAAGATAAAACCAGCTATGGACCAGGAACATGTTGATTTTGTAAATTCGATACGGAATAATCTGGCATTCAATGAACTGGAGAACACTGCCATTTCAACAATGGTAGCCATAATGGGCCGTGTATCGGCTTACACCGGCAAGGAAACAACATATGAGGAGATGATGAACTCCGACCTTAAACTGGGTCCGAAAGTTTTTGATTTCGGCCCTGTCGACATACCTAAAGCTGTACCTGTAGCCGGAGATGCCTATGTTCCTGAAACAAAGAAATAAAAAGGAATAATCTATGAACAGCTCAAGAAGAGATTTTCTAAGAAAAGCTGCAACTGCCGGGGCCGCCATCATGGCTGCTCCAGCAGTTTTTAGTTCTGAATCACTTCAGAAAAAGAAAAAAGTGCCAGATCCGATATTGCCTTTCAAGCTTAAGTATGCTCCCTCGTTCGGAATGTTCCGCGAACATGCGGGAACCGACCTGGTCGACAATATAAAGTTCTGCTACGACCAGGGCTTCAGGGCAATGTTCGACAACGGGCTTCCCGGCCGTTCACCTGAAGACCAGGAAAAAATAGCCGGTGAGATGCAGAAACTCAACATGCTTCTCGGTCCATTCGTTCTGTATGCCGACTTCTCGGTAACATCATTTGTGCTCAATAAGCCTGAAGTAAGGGAAATGCTTGCCGGAAAAATGAAAGAAGGCGTTGAGGTGGCAAAAAGAACCGGCGCCAAATGGGCGCTGATGGTTCCGGGCCGTTACGACGAAAGACTCCACCGCGATTTCCAGACAGCAAACGTTATCGACAACCTTCGCTTCTGCTGCGAAATTGCCGAACCTGCCGGACTTACAATTGTCCTGGAACCTCTGAATACACTCAGGAACCATCCCGGATTATTCCTGACAGGAATTCCACAGGCTTATTCCATATGCCGTGCCGTAAACAGCCCTTCGTGCAAGATCGTCAATGATATCTATCACCAGCAGATCACTGAAGGTAATCTCATCCCCAATATCGAAGCCGCCTGGGATGAAATAGGAGCATTTCATTGCGGCGATAATCCGGGTAGAAATGAGCCCGGCAGCGGCGAGATAAATTATAAGAATGTGTTTAAATACATTTATAATCGCGGATACCAGGGCCCCATCTGCATGGAACACGGCAAGAGCGTAAAAGGGATTGAGGGTGAAGTGAAACTGCTCAACGCTTACAGGGAAGCCGACAGCTTTGAGATATAAGGACTTGTTTTTTTATTCTTCACACCTCTTCCCCCTGATCCCTTATCCCCAGGTGGGAAGGGTGGATCAAAAAATACAAAAATAAAGCCCCTGCCTCTTGGGGAGGTGGTGGGGAGAGGTATAAAATATGAATAGACTTTCATTTTTAGCAGTAATATTATCGTCCCTGGCATTTTCATGCGGGCATAATCCTGAACCTCAGGTATTCTTCGCCGGCGGATTTACCTCAGGCGATGAACCTGCAATGGCTCTCTTTGAATTAGATTCAAAAGGAGATGCAACTCTATTGAAACAGATAGAAGCGGGTCCGAGCCCTGCCTATTTCACATTCTCCAAAGATCACAACCTGATTTATGCCATGAACGAGGTGAATGATTTTAAAGGTAGCCAGGGAGGCGGGATAACTACACTTGCCTATGATCCATTAACCTCTGCAACTGAATTGAGAGGTGAGATATCGATTCCCTTCGGAGGAGCATGTCATATATCACTTTCTGCCGACAGTGGAAGCCTCTTCGTTGCCAGCTATGGAAGCGGCTCCGTAGCCGTTGTAAAGCTTGATGAGAAGGGGATTCCCGCGAAAGTGACCGATACTATATTATACGTAACAGAGCCCCCGGTTGTTTCACATCCGCACATGATTTCTCATGATCCGGAAGGAAAATTCGTCTATCTTACCGATCTGGGGCTCAACAGACTTGTCGTTTTCTCATTTGACCCGGTAAACGGCCGGCTCTCCCAGGTCGAAAATGGTGTTATTCCACTCGCTCCGGGTTCAGGACCACGTCACTTTACATTTACTAAAGAGGGTACATCATTGTATGTCATTAACGAAATCGGATCGAGTGTAATGCATTTCTCTGTTGGAGAAAACGGGATTCCGGTTTTCAGGCAGACAATCTCAACTCTCAGCGATGAGTACAACGGTAAAAACAGCTGTGCAGAAATAGTTCTTGATAAAAACGAAAAATTCCTTTACGGTTCGAACAGGGGAGAGAATACCATTGTTGTTTTCTCAGTAGGAGAGGACGGACATCTCACTCTGGCAGGACGATCGACATGCGGAGGCGACTGGCCGCGTAACTTTGTCATTGATCCTTCAGGGAAATTTCTTCTCTCAGGCAACCAGAGGTCAGATAATATATCTGTCTTCAGGATAAATCAGGCAAATGGACTGCCTGAAGGACCTGTGAGCAACATAGGGATGAAAGCTCCTGCCTGTATCAAGTTCTGGAATAAATAAATTTATCATGAAGAAGACCCTGGCTGCCATTCTGGCAATACTGCTTCTGGCAGGCATTTCATACGGATTTAGTAAGAAAAAAGTAAAACCATATAAGACATACGTTGTCCTAGTGTCAATGGATGCTTTCAGGTGGGATTATGACAAGCTTTTCAGCACTCCTAATCTTGACCGTCTGGCCGGTGAAGGAGTGAAAGCCGGAAGGCTGATTCCCTCTTTTCCGACAGTGACCTTCCCGAACCATTATACTATTGTTACCGGGCTATATCCCGATCATCACGGGCTGGTAAATAATAATTTCCCGGTGCCTGACCTGGGACTTTATTACCGTATCGGTGATCGTGCAGCTGTGGAAAATCCTGTATTTTATGGAGGTGAGCCGGTGTGGAAAACTGCGGAGGACCAGGGAATACGGTCGGCTTCATTTTACTGGGTCGGTTCTGAGGCCCCTGTGAAAGGTGTTCAGCCGACATACTGGAAGAAATTCGATGAGAGCGTTCCGTTTGAATCCAGGATTGATACCGTTCTGAAATGGCTGGCTTATCCTGTTGAGAAACGCCCAGGTTTTGTAACACTATATTTTGAAGAGCCCGACGCAATTGCACATAGCGCTGGCCCTGTCGCTGCGGAAACAGGGGTTATGGTCGAAAAGCTCGACAGCCTCATTGGTGTTCTGCGTGCTGGT
>JAKLFN010000243.1 GCA_022711195.1 Bacteroidota bacterium | reverse complement strand
CTGTTAGCCGGGTTAACCAGCTTGCAGGCCGACTTGTAGCTGGTCCATTTCTGTGCCAGCGGACCACCGGGTATCTTTGAGTTAAGTTGTCCCATAATATTTTGTTTTTCTATCTGAAAAGCCAGAGGTTGATCGATATAAATGCAAATCCCGCAGGTATAGCAACAGCATAGATCCACGCCAGCGTATTAACCACGGGAGTCCATATCCTGTGGTTTAATCCCAGGGTCTGGAAAGCCGATGAAAACGCATGGTACAGGTGGAGCCCTAAAAGTACAAAACAGGTGAGATAGATGTAATTGTAAACCGGGATCCTGAACAGGCTGTGTGCAACGGAGTAAAAGTCCTCTGGATTTCCTTCCACCAGCCCCAGCTTGATAAAATAAAAGTTAAAGAAATGGAGAACGAGGAATGTAAGTACCGACAAGCCGGTCCAGATCATGAATCTTGAGAAGAACGATGTTTCTGACCTGTTACCGCTGGCATATCCTACCGGCCTCGACAGCCAGTTCATGATCTGTAAAATGACACCATAGCATACATGTACCAGTATCGCCCCGAACAATGCCACCTCGACGATTTTGATAAGGGGGAATGAAGCCATAAAATGTGCTGCGCGGTTAAATGGTTCCGGATCGCTCCTGAGCAGCAGCAGATTTATGACCAGATGGACAGGCAGAAATAAGAGAAGAAAGAGCCCTGCCAGCGCCATCACAAATTTTTTTGAGACAGATGAAAAGAGAACTTTATTCATTGTATGTGAATTATTTATGTTTGCTTCCGGTTTCAGGCGATTTATAAAATTAGGATTATTTAATAAGATTAGCAACATCATTTTCCATGCATCTGAAAATATTCGGATTACCTTTGAGGTAAAACAGATATTATGGACGGATATTTTGAATATAAAGGGAGGCGGATCCATTTTACAGAACAGGGCAGGGGAGTTCCCGTCGTTCTTGTACACGGCTACCTGGAGACCTCAGAAATACTGGCCGGCTTTGCTAAAATACTTTCAGGAAATCACCGGGTCTTGTCAATAGACCTTCCCGGTCATGGCTTGTCGGACCCTTATGATGAGATATATTCGATGGAGTTTATGGCAGGCAGCGTGGCATCACTTCTTGATCATCTTCATATTGAAAAGGCATTTGTGGCCGGGCACTCCCTGGGAGGCTATATAACCCTTGCTTTTGCTGAAAGATATCCCCGGAAGCTGACCGGCTATTGTCTTCTCCACTCGCATCCGCTGCCCGACGATGCTGAAAAGGCGGAAAAAAGGAATGCAGAGATTTCCCTTGTTGCTGACGGTAAAAAAAATACTTTTATCCCCGGAAATATTTCAAGGCTTTATGCCGGGAAGAACCTCGAAAGATTTCATGCCGAAGTTCAGCGATCGACAGAAGTTGCTTTACAGATACCCGGAGATACAATTATTAAGGTTCTCCGCGGCATGATAGCCCGGCCATCGGGTGTTAATGTTATCGAGAAAGGAAATATTCCGCTTCTCTGGATACTGGGAACAATGGATAATCTGATCGATCACCGGTCTGTTCTGGATAAGGTAAGGCTTCCCGGAAATGCAGTTGTACACATTCTCAACAACTCCGGGCATATGGGATTTATTGAGGAGGAATCGGAGGTCGCGGAGATAGTATCTGGTTTTATTTCAGATATTCAATAGCATATTTCAGCGTAGAGTCAATCTTTTCCCAGACAGGATAAAAGCCTTTGTTATCGAGGATATTCCTTGCTATATATGCTTTGATCTGGGTATGAATGATCTTTCCCGACACTTCCAGTCCCGCCTTATCAGGGGGCAGCTTGTTTGAGGCAGCATACCTGACAAACTGATCGAGAAGGCCCTGTTTGTCAAGGAATTCTTCAAGCTGACCTGCTTCAGTGAATTTTTTAAGAGTCTCCCTGTTCTTTTCCGTATAGCTCAGGGCAAACTGGTAAATAAAGCTTCTTGCCCTGAAAAAGTATTCCGAAATTCCGGTAGTATCGGCAGCGACAAACTTATCGGGCATTATACCCCCGCCACCATATACTGTTCTTCCGCCGAGAGTTTTGAATTTAAGGGAGTCGGCAAACAAGGTGCTGTCAGGCATTTCATATTCGTGATTATTATATCTTTCGTTGAGGTCGTCGTAATAATCTTCGAAGTCGCCGTTGTAGGGTTTCTGGATAGATCTTCCGGAGGGAGTATAATATCTTGCTATTGTAAGTCTCATTCCTGATCCGTCGGGAAAGTTAACGGGTTCCTGTACCAGGCCTTTGCCGAAAGAACGTCGGCCTATTATTGTTCCACGGTCATTATCCTGTATCGCGCCGGCCAGGATCTCGCTTGCCGAGGCGCTCAGTTCATCGATGAGTACCACGAGGTCGCCTGTTTCGAAGGCTCCGTCGCCCGTGGCACGTGCCTCGCTGCGCATATGGGCCCTGCCCTTGGTATAAACGATAAGCTGATTCTTCTTCAGGAACTCATTTGCGATCTGGATTGCAGCATCCATCACCCCGCCTGAATTGCCTCTCAGGTCAAGTATAAGCCTGGTCATCCCTTTACCTTTCAATTCAGTAAGGCCTGCCATAAACTCTTCATATGTCGATTCTGCGAAGTTGTTTATGAAGATATACCCGGTGTTTTCATTTATCATATATGAAACATATACGCTGTTTATCGGGATCTTGTCGCGTTTTATGCTAAAAGAAAGAAGCTCGGGAACACCTTTACGGAGGATCTTCACATTTACTGTAGTGCCCCTGGGCCCTTTGAGCATACCCATAATATCCTCGTCACTGATATTCCTTCCTGCAACAAGTGAATCATTCACATACAGGATCTTATCACCAGCCATGAGGCCTGTCTTTTCTGAAGGTCCACCGGGGATTGTGCTTATAACAAGTATCGTGTCGGTGAGCATATTGAAGGAAATGCCTATACCGTCAAAATTGCCATGTATCGATTCATTTGCTCTTTTAAGATCCTTGGCAGGTATATAGATGGAATGCGGATCGAGCTTCTTAAGAATAGCGGGTATTGCTGTTTCGACCAGTTCATTCCTGTTTACCGGATCGACATAATCTGATTCGATCCTGTTGAGAAGGCTGTTCAGCTTATCGCTTTTCTGGTTGAAACCGAAGTGCTGGTGATCATCGCTTTTTCGCGGCAGTGATATTCCGATCAGGACGCCGGCCGCCAGCACCAGGGCTGACAGTAAAGGCAGAAGAATGCTTTTCCTGGAATTATTGTTGTTCATAAATGTCGTTTTCCGGATCTATATATACAATTTCAACACCAGCCCTCTTCAGCAGATCGAGTCCGTCAGTGACTCTGTACCTGTTGCAGTAAACCACTCTCTTTATTCCCGACTGGATGATCAGCTTTGCACATTCCATACAAGGAGATGTTGTTACATAAAGAGTTGAGTCGTCGCTTGAGTTGTTCGATTTGGCAACTTTGGTTATTGCATTGG
>JAKLFN010000242.1 GCA_022711195.1 Bacteroidota bacterium | reverse complement strand
CGACAAAAACCGTAAGGCTGTTTCCATTGAGGAAAAACCTGAGAAGCCCCGGTCGAACTTTGCTGTAACAGGTCTCTATTTCTACGACAATACGGTGTCGGCAAAAGCCAGGTCGCTGAAACCTTCACCCCGCGGCGAACTCGAGATTACCGACCTTAACAGGCTTTATCTTAACGAAGGTTCACTTGAGGTCAAACTGATGGGACGCGGCATGGCATGGCTCGACACAGGTACTTATGAAAGCCTTCTCCAGGCTGCCAACTTCATCGCCACCCTTGAGCAGCGCCAGGGACTTAAAGCCTCCTGTATCGAAGAGATAGCCTTCAAACGGGGATTCATCAACAGGGAACAGCTTCTCGCACTTGCTGAACCGGTGAAGAAAAGCCAGTATGGCAAATATCTCTTAAGAATTGCATCTGAAGATTTTAACCTATAAATTTCAAAATGGAAATAATTAAAACCGGATTTAACGGTTTGCTCGTTATTGAACCAGATGTCTTTGCCGATAAAAGAGGCTATTTTTTCGAAAGCTTCAATGCAGAATCGTACCGCAGGGCCGGAATAGATTTCATACCTGTCCAGGATAATGAATCCCGTTCATCAAGGGGAGTTATCAGGGGGCTTCATTACCAGCTCAAACCGCACGACCAGGCAAAGCTCATCAGGGTTATTGAAGGAAAAATATTTGACGTGGCCCTCGATATCCGCAAAGAATCACCAACCTATGGTAAATGGTTCGGAATTGAACTTGACTCGGAATCGAAAAAACAGTTATTCATTCCCAGGGGATTTGCACATGGTTTCTCTGTGCTCAGCGAAGTGGCTGTGATATTATATAAGGTCGACAGCCTCTATAATAAAGCCGCTGAAAGAGGCATTGACCTTGCCGATCCCGCCCTGGCAATAGACTGGAAGCTGGGGACGATAACACCACTGGTAAGCGAAAAGGATACATATCACCCGGCCCTAAGCCAGGCCGACAACAACTTCTAAAACAATATAAATGGCAGTTATACTTATAACAGGTGCAAAAGGTCAGCTTGGCAGCGAGATAAAGGAGCTGTCAGCCAGCTTCTGTGGATATGATTTTATCTTTACCGATATTGATGAGCTCGATATTACGGATCCTGCGGGATGTACTGACTATATAGCAAAGGTTAAGCCAGGATGGATCGTAAATTGCGCAGCATATAATACCGTTGATAAAGCCGAAACAGAGCCTGACAGGGCAATGCTGATAAACAGGACAGCTGTTAAGAATATAACAGATGCGATTAAAGGATCTGAGTGCATGTTCATTCATGTCTCCACCGATTATGTATTCAGCGGGAATGCCAATATCCCTTATAATGAACAGGTTGTCCCTGATCCGGCAACCTCTTATGGAAAATCAAAACTGGAAGGAGAAAAAGCCGCACTGATGCATAATCATACGATGGTCATCAGAACATCCTGGCTCTATTCACGATATGGTTCTAATTTTGTAAAGACAATCCTGTCAAAAGCAAAAGAGAATGACTCTCTCAGGGTTGTCTTCGATCAGGTCGGTTCTCCTACCTGGGCCGCAGACCTTGCCGGAGCAATTATGAGCATTATCTCATCTGTCATCAGAAACCAGTCAGCATTCACAGCCGGAATATATCATTATTCGAATGAGGGTGTCTGCAGCTGGTACGATTTTGCAACAGCCATTGTTGAAGAAGCAGGACTCAATTGCAAGGTCCATCCCATTCTATCATCAGAATTTAAATCGGCGGCTAAACGACCTTCTTATTCTGTTCTTGACAAGAGTAAAATAAAGGATAACTATAACCTTGATATCCCCCATTGGAAAGAGAGTCTGAAGAAATGTTTGGAACAAATGAAATATTAAAAACAACTATATGTTATCAATTGAAGAAATCCGCAGAAGGGCCGAAGCATGGCTTGCGCCAGAGTTTAACGAAGATATCCGCAGGGAGGTCCGCGAGATGCTCGAAAAAGATGAGAAAAAGCTTATTGATGCCTTTTACCAGGACCTTGAATTCGGCACCGGAGGACTAAGGGGCATCATGGGTGCCGGAACCAACAGGATGAATATTTACACCCTGGGGATGGCAACACAGGGCCTTTCGAACTATATAATCAAACAATGCGGCACCAGCGGTATCAGTGTTGCTATCGCCCACGATTGCCGCAATAACAGCAGGCTTTTTGCCGAGAGCGCTGCAGAAATATTCACAGCCAACGGATTCAGGGTCTACCTTTTTGAATCTCTCAGGCCTACTCCGGAGCTCTCATTTGCAATACGCCATTACAAATGCCAGAGCGGTGTAGTAATAACAGCTTCGCACAATCCGCCTGAATATAATGGCTACAAGGCATATTGGAACGATGGTGGGCAGGTTATTTCTCCACACGACGAAGGTATAATTGAAGAAGTCCGCAGCATCAAATCCGTAAGCGAAATAAAATTCAGGGGAAGAAAGGAGCTTATTGAAATAATCGGGAAGGAAACAGATGATCTCTTCCTTAAAGAAGTCCTCAAAATGAGCCTCAATCCCGACGTCATCAGAAAAAACAGCGACATCGGAATAGTATATACTCCCATCCATGGCACAGGTGTGAAACTTGTTCCCCCGGCGCTGAAGATGTTTGGATTCACCAACATCATCAGTGTTCCCGAGCAGGATAAGATCGACGGCAACTTCCCTACAGTAAAGTCGCCTAACCCTGAAGAAGCCGGTGCACTAAAAATGGCTATTGAAAAGGCTATCGAAACGAAGGCCGACCTGGTGATGGCTACCGATCCCGATGCCGACAGGCTGGGTATTGCCTGCCGTAATAATAAAGGTGAGTTTATCTTGCTGAATGGCAACCAGACCTGCGTGCTGCTGGTATATTATATTATCACCCAATACCGCGAGCTTAAGAAAATAAAAGGCAACGAATACATTATCAAGACTATAGTCACTACTGACCTGATGGACCGCATAGCCGGACGCAACAATATTGAATGTTTTAATGTCCTGACAGGTTTTAAATTTTTTGCCGGGCTGATACGGGAGTTGGAAGGCAAGAAGAAATATATTGGAGGCGGTGAGGAGAGCTATGGCTTCCTCCCCGGAGAATATGTAAGGGACAAGGATTCGGTTGCTTCATGTGCGCTGGTAGCCGAAATTGCAGCCTGGGCAAAGAGCAGGAACAAGACTCTTTATGATCTTCTGGTCGATATTTACCTCGAATATGGATTGTATAAGGAGAAGCTGATCAATATTGTCCGTAAAGGAGCTGAGGGAGCAGGTGAGATAAAGGCGATGATGAAAGGATTCAGGGACAATCCTCCCTCTTTGATTAACAACAGCAAAGTAGTGAAGATCAACGACTATGAGAAACTTGTCTCTACTGATCGCATCACAGGGAAGAATACCGCCATCGACCTCACCAGGTCCGATGTACTTCAGTTCTTCCTCGAAGACGGTTCTAAAATATCTGTCAGGCCTTCC
>JAKLFN010000241.1 GCA_022711195.1 Bacteroidota bacterium | reverse complement strand
ATGCTCAATGGCTTTTAATGCATATTTTTCTTTAGATGATATAATTATTACTTGAGGATTGCTTTGGTTTACCTCAAGAAAATCCATGCCAGTCATTTCTGGCATTTCCACATCAAGAAAAACAAGGTCTGGTTTCAACTCCTCTATTTTTCTGATTCCTTCATCGACATTGTATGCTTTGCCAGCTATCTCCAGCTCAGGACAATGGTCGGCGATAACTGATGAGATGAATTCCACGGCATTGTGTTCATCATCGATAATGATTGTTTTCAGTTTCTTTGTCATGTCAGAATAGGGATATGTATTTCGACAAGCGTACCTTCTGATACTCCTTTTTCATTTTTAAGGTCTTTATAGATGGTTCTCAGGTCGGTTCCATAAAGTGAATTAACCAGGTCAAGTCTCGATGCGGTAATGCGTGTGCCAAGAGAATTGTGGTTTGTCCCTTTCTGTCTTCTTATCTCAGCTGCCGCTTCACGTCCGATACCATTATCCTTAATAGTGCAAATAATGTGCTTTCCGGATAGTTTCAGGTCGATATTGACATATCCTTTCCCTTCCATGGGAATCAGCCCGTGACATATTGAGTTCTCGACATAGGGTTGAATGAGCATTGTTGGCACCTTGTACATAAGAGTATCGAGCTCCTCATCGACAGTGATGTTAAATTCAAATTTATCCTTGAATCTCAGGCATTCAAGTTCAAGGTAAAGCTTCAGTGCATCCAGTTCATCACGCAGGGGTACCGAGGTGTTCTGAGAATTATCGAGGACCTTCCGCATCAGGCTTGAGAATTTTGTAAGGTAGTTGTTAGTTGCAACCTTATCGTTCTGATACATATAATATTGTATCGAATTGAGCGTATTAAATATGAAATGCGGATTCATCTGCTGCCTCAGGTTGGCCTGTGTCATTTCAGATATCTTATGATTCATTTCACTGATTCGCCTTCGCGTATTAAGCCTGTTGCTCCTGAAAAGAAGAAGGCCGATGCTTACCAGCGCCAGGATAAGAACAGTATAACCAACAGTAATTATCCGGTTGTTTTTCAGTCTTAGTTCAAGAAGAGCTATCTCCTTGTTATGTGTATCGGCATCATATCTTATCCTTGCCTCAGCCAGCCCTGTTGTGTTTTTATTGGCCTGCACCGAATCATTGAACTGCTTGTAAAGAACATAAGTCTGGTAGGCATTTGATGTGTCACTTCTCGACAGGTAAAGGGCGCTCATATCCTTATAGATCCATGACATACTGTACCAGTCTTTTGTCATTCTGGCCTGGTCGAGCGATTTGGTATAATATTTCACTGCTTCCTCATGCTTACCAAGGTCGCGGTAGATTGTACCTATATTCCCGAAAGCATTTGTCGATACACCGATATGCTTCGATGGAAGGCTGAATTTAAGAGACCTGGTATAATAAAACAGCGAGGAGTCAAGCATATTTTCCCGGTAGAAATTCCATCCCAGGTTTGCCATAGCATGAGCTGTATAATATGTATTACCGCTGAGGAGAGCGAGCCTGACGCATTCTCTGAGAGTTGTATTTGCAAGCCTGAAATCTCTCAGGTCTTCCGTAAGAATAGTACCAAGCCGCAGTAGGCCTGACTCAGCGCTTAGTGTGTCTTTTTCTGACAGCGAGACCTGTATCATTTTCTTAAGGCTCTCAACATAAGCATTAAGGTCGCCCACGCTGATGAAAACACTTGCCTGTCCGTCATAGCTTTTCTGGCGTATGCCTTTGATGTTTTTCTCTTCTGACAGTACGATGCTTTTATTGTAATTATCTATGCTCTCCTGGAAGAATCCGGTACGGTGGTAATATCGGCCCAGGAAGAGAAGCGATTTAGCCTGAAGAGAATAATCCTTCGCTATCTCTGCCTTTCGTTCTGCAAGGGCTGCCTCTGTTTCAGACCTGCTGAAGTCGCCCTTCTCATAGTAGTATTCAGCTTCAAGAAAGTGCAGGTTGGCTGGGAAATCGAGGCTCTTCTTCTCACAAACAAGGCTTGCAGTATCGATATATGCTCTTACTTTTTCAATATCGTAATCTTTTTTTGTAAGATGAAGAAAGCCCTGGTTGATATAAAAATTTATCCAGGCAGTATCGGCATCCTTGCCTTCAAATCCCGGGATTTTCATCTGCTTTTTCTGAATGGGGAAACCGGTGGCTGTATTATAGAGCCCTGAAAGAAATATAACCAGTAATATCCATAAAATCCGTTTCATTCAGCTTTCCTTAAGCAAAATTAGGAATCGTTTCTTTCTTTTTCAACAGATCAGGTAGGTTAACAGTCTAAATATAGAACCAGTAGCTGTAAAATGGTTATTTTGTTTTACGGATTGCAGTTTTGAGTTGACGGATGACAGGAAAATAGAATTCTAATGCTGGTCAGGGCCCCGGTTATCGAGCAGGTATGAGTAAAAAAGAAGATGTGACAGTTTCTGCATTATCGGTGAACAATCTCCTATTTCGACTTTTTGTTTCATTGCCATTTCCTGCCACGATGACGGCAGGCAGCTGATTCGTGTAACCATTCCGTCTTCGGGGCCTGGTGTACAATATTTTGTATCGCAGCCGGCAGTGCTGATCCTGATAAAACACATGGGGCAGGGTTCTGCGGAGCTGAAAACTGTCAGGCCTGGTTTATAAACATACAGGTTCATGTATTTATGAGACTTGTGGCTCTGTTCGAATTTCGTTAGAAGAGTCATTTCGGCATGAAGATCCGACCTCTTCTTCTGGATCTGGGAATTATGTGCGGCATAGATGATCCTCCCATTGCTGTCGACCAGTACTGAGCCTATTCCATAACCGCCCTGTTTCACGCTTTTTAAAGCCTGTATATTGGCTGCACGGGCAAAAAGGTCGTCGGAATATTCAGGTTGTGGAACGAAAGATTCGAGATAGGTCTCGATCTTGTCTAAGATGGTCTCTATCGGATCGTCTGATTTAATGCCCAGAGGCAGATCTGTAAGTTTCTTTATCAGTTCTGCACGGGTATGTGTGACAAAATATGACAGATCAACCTGTTCTGCGGTTTTGTTGCTTTGCTGTGAATTTGCTGCAGAGAACAGTATGATGAGAGAAAACAGAGCAAGAGCTTTTTTCATACTAATTTACTTTTGACCTTAAAGCGTATTTTAGCCGCTGAACAATAAAGTTAGTTATTTCCTCTGATACTTTCACCAAAGATATAAATATTCTCAGAAAGAAACTTGTCAGAAAACACTATAAAGATTTACAGAGTACCCATATATTTCATCAGATCAATAAGATCAGGGTATTTATCGAATTTCAGCTTGTTTTTCTTTATAAATGCCTTCAGTTGTGCTGCTTTATCGGGGAAAATAGCAAGAAATTGCTTTTCATTCGAAAAATCACTCCATTTCTCTCCCTCCCTTATCCAATAAATATTGTTAGTAGTTACGGTATAATCGGCGGGAAGGGTCAGGTTTACCTGCATGCCCGAAAGTTCGATGCTTGAGATATAAGTCACTGACGCTA
>JAKLFN010000240.1 GCA_022711195.1 Bacteroidota bacterium | reverse complement strand
CAGACCATATACTTCGAGATATATAGGGTCGCTGGTATCCGATATTCACAGGAACCTGCTTATGGGCGGTGTCTTCCTTTACCCGCAGAACGAAAAGATGCCCGACGGCAAGCTTAGGCTTCTCTATGAATGCAATCCGGTTGCCATGATAGCCGAACAGGCTGGAGGAGCTGCTTCAGACGGTTTCCGGCGAATACTCGATCTCGAACCGGTATCGCTTCATCAGCGCTCACCCTTCTTTGCCGGATCAGCCGGTATGGTGAGGAAAATTGAAGAAATCATTAACGCCAGCGGAGCCTGAAACATTCCTGAGTTAATGAAAAACAATGAAATAACCGGTGCGTACTCCGGACATCCTTCTTTAGGGAAAATCATCGGATTGCTCGAGGATCCTTCAGCCGGCAACCTGAACATAGAAGGTCTGACAGGATCATCCAGATCGGTCATCGTGGCGCTTGCCTTTAATAAAATGCAGGCGATGCACCTTGTAATTTTACCCGAAAAAGAGGATGCAGCATATTTTTATAATGACTTAGTGGCACTTTCAGGCGACGAGGAAATATTTTTCTTTCCTTCGACTTATAAACGTTCTGTTCAGTACGAACAAACAGAACCGGCCAATATTGTGCTCAGGACCGAGGTTCTGAACCATCTCTCATCAGGAAGAAGAAAGGGTATCATAGTAACTTATCCTGAGTCGCTGATGGAAAAAGTAATAAGCAGGAGGAACCTGAAGAAGAATACATTCCGGGTATCAAAAGGTGATAAGCTCTCGCTGGAATTCATCGAGGAAATGCTGCATGAGTACAGTTTTGAAAGAGTTGATTTTGTATATGAACCGGGCCAGTATTCAATAAGAGGAAGCATAATCGATGTATTCTCATACTCCTCCGACCTTCCCTATCGTATCGACTTTTTCAGCGATGAGGTCGAAACTATCAGAACCTTTAACACCGATGACCAGCTTTCAGTAAAGACACAGGATACCATACAGATCATTCCAAACATACAGGATCTGTCGGTGGAGGAAATAAATGATTCCTTCACCGACTTCCTGCCTCCCAACTCAGTGTTATGGATCGAGGATGCCGGGTTTATTAAGGAGAAAACCAATTCAATCTACGACCAGACTGTCCAGCGCGAAGAAGCCGGGCAGTTATCCGGAAGAAAGGAGCTGGTGATAACCGGTAACAGGCTTATGGAGGAGTGCCGTAAGTTCAGGATTGCAGAATTGGGCAGGCAGACATTTTTTGAACCGGCGGAAAAGATAAGCTTCAGGACAGAGCCGCAACCAGCATTCAATAAAAATTTTGAGCTCCTTTCTGACAAGCTCATGTCGAATAAGCTGGACGGTTACAACACCTTCATCATCTCCGAAAGCCAGTCACAGATCGACAGGCTCAGGGATATCTTTACAGAAATCAATCCTCAGATCAGTTTTGCTGCAGCTCTGATAAACCTTCACTCCGGCTTCACCGATCACGACCTGAAGTTATGCATATATACTGATCACCAGATATTTGACAGGTATCACAAATTCAGGATCAGAGGATATTTTACCCGCAAGGAAAGCATCTCTGTAAAAGAATTAACAGGTCTTAATCCGGGTGATTTTGTTGTTCACATCGATCATGGTATCGGGAGGTTCGGAGGGCTTGAGAAGATAGAGGTCAACGGTAAGCTCCAGGAAGCAATAAAGCTGGTTTACCGCGATAATGATATATTGTATGTAGGTATTCACTCATTGCACAGGATATCGAAGTATAAGAGCGGCGAAAGCGCACCTCCGAAGATCTATAAGCTTGGCTCCGGTGCATGGCAAAAGCTTAAGCAGTCTGCCAGGAAAAGAGTCAGGGACATAGCAAAAGACCTGATACAGCTATATGCTAAAAGGATGGCAGAACCTGGATATTCATTTTCACCCGATTCATATCTTCAGCGGGAGCTTGAAGCTTCTTTCATTTACGAGGACACCCCTGACCAGGTCAGCACATCTCTTTCGATAAAGGCCGATATGGAGGCGTCACACCCGATGGACCGCCTGGTTTGCGGTGATGTGGGCTTCGGAAAAACGGAGGTTGCCGTTAGGGCTGCATTCAAAGCAGCTTCCGACAGTAAACAGACAGCAATACTCGTACCGACAACTATACTTGCCCTTCAGCACTACAAAACTTTTTCCTCGCGGCTGAAGGAATTCCCCTGTAAGGTTGAATACCTCACACGACATAAAAAGGCAAAGGAGGAAAAGAAGATCATTGCCGATCTTGCTGAAGGGAAGATTGATATTATAATCGGCACACACAAGCTCATCGGAAAGGAGATCAGATTCAGGGACCTGGGATTACTTATCATAGATGAGGAACAGCGTTTTGGCGTTGCCGTAAAGGAGAAGCTCAAAAAGATCAGGGCCAGCGTTGACACCCTCACACTAACTGCAACACCAATACCGCGTACACTGCAGTTCTCACTGATGGGTGCACGCGATCTGTCGATAATTAACACTCCTCCGCCCAACCGGATGCCTATCATTACTGAGCTTCATGGTTTCAACGAGGAAATTATCAAGGAAGGAATTGAGTATGAAGTATCCAGAGGTGGACAGGTATTCATCATCCATAACAGGGTCGATAATATCAGGGAAATACAGGCAAAAGTTCACAGGATATGCCCGAACATAAAAAGCGCAGTCGTACATGGCCAGATGGATGGAACGAGCATTGAAAATGTGATGTTCGACTTTATACAGGGCGACTACGATGTGCTGATAGCGACGACCATCATTGAATCAGGACTTGATATCCCCAATGCCAACACAATCTTTATAAATGATGCTCATCACTTCGGACTTTCAGAACTTCACCAGCTGAGGGGTCGTGTAGGGAGGTCAAACAAAAAGGCATTCTGCTATCTCCTGGCGCCTCCGCCTGATACACTCACCCATGAGGCGCGAAGACGGCTTAAAGCGATTGAAGAGTTTTCAGAACTGGGAAGCGGTTTTAATATTGCAATGCAGGATCTCGATATCAGAGGCTCGGGAAACCTTCTAGGCGGGGAACAGAGCGGCTTTATTACCGATATAGGATTTGAAACATACCAGAAGATACTGTCGGAGGCAATGATGGAACTAAGGGACACAGAACCTCAGATATTCAGCAATGAGAAAGAGGGAGACAAGTTAGAGCCGGAATATAATATCCGGAAATCTTATGTGACCGATTTCCAGGTAGATACGGATCTTGAGATAATGTTCCCCGATGAATACGTATCGAACATATCTGAAAGGATCAGGCTCTACAAAGAGCTGAATGATATAGAAAATGATGAAGGCCTGGCTCTTTTTGAAAAGAAGCTGACCGATCGTTTCGGGAAGTTTCCCCCACCTGCATCGGCACTTCTCGATGTTGTAAGAATAAAATGGATAGCAGTGAAACTTGGAATTGAAAAAATTCTTTTAAAGAACACTCTCCTGATTGCAAATTTTATTTCCGATCCGGAATCACCATTT
>JAKLFN010000024.1 GCA_022711195.1 Bacteroidota bacterium | reverse complement strand
ACCTGTAAAAACAGTTACCAGAAAATCAATTTCCCTGAAAGATATTAAAGCTGACAATAACGTTCTGATAACTGACTTCAAGAATATTCCAACCAGAAATCAACCTGAGGTAATCCCTGGATTCTGGACCATGACTTATTATGACACACCATTCCCTGTGGGGCAGAATCCTCCAAGAAGGGACAGGGATGCATGGTACTATGGAGAGGGATCTGATGGCTCGGCAAACAAAATAGGGCTTCTGGAGGCGCTTGATGCAAAAATGCTTTATACTCCGGTTGGTAAAGTCTTTGCCGACATGAAACTCTCTCTGAAAGTAACTCCGTTTAAATATGAGGGACAGGGATTCAGTATGGCTAATAAGTTTATGGACATCCTTTTCAAGATGGATACTAAAACTATGACTGGCTATGGCCTGAGATTAATTCGTACTACAAAATACCACGATGCCATTGATTGCATTATTGTAAAATACGATAATAATAAAGTAACTGAAATCAGTAAGCCTGTTTCCACATCATGTTTCAGGCCAACCTGTAACATAAAAATTGAAGTATCAGGAGGCCAGATTACTGTTCAAATGGATTCTCCGGCACAATATCATATTGTACCAGACAGACCTGAAGTGCTCACGGAAGTAAAAATGAAGGTCGAAGCCGCGGGAAACGAGTATGGAGGTTTTGGTATTCTGTACTCCGGAGGTGCCACCACAATGATTGATGAGCTGAAAGCAGAGTGGAAATAAATTTCAAGAACTACTTATAATTAATCAATCAGTGATTTATAAATACCGATTAATGAGTAAATATAAAAATTAATCTATGAGAAACAGATATCATACAGGTCTTATAATCCTGGGCTTTCTGCTTATGACATGCCCCGGCATAGTTTCAGGTCAGGGCAGCAGCAATGCTCTCAGCTGGAGCCTGAACAATGCATACAATACCTACCTTATGCGAACGGTACACGAGCAATATGCCGACCGCGAAGTCGAAATCACAAAGGCATTTTCTTCCAGGGAAGCAATGATTGCATACCGCGATAATTGCATTAAAAAATATAAAAATATTATCGGTGGTTTCCCTGAAGAAACAAGCCTGAATCCAAAAGTCGCAGGAGTTGCAAATTACGAGGGTTTTAGGGTTGAAAAGATAATATTCGAGAGCATACCAAAACGTTATGTTACTGCAAGCTTTTATATACCTGATGGCAAAGGCCCCTTCCCTGCTGCAATTGAGGTCTGTGGTCATGGTATCGGAGGAAAGGTACCGGCTTCCCAGGCAGCAATCCTGTTTGCCCTGAATAAGATCGCTGTCCTTGTTGTGGATCCAATCGGACAGGGTGAACGCATTCAGTTTGTCAATAAGAACAGTGAATCTTTAACCAGGGGATCAACTACCGAACATACCCTTCTAAATCAGGGAGCCAATCTTTTGGGTACCTCCCTGGCTGCCTATGAATACTGGGATAACCAACGTGCAATTGATTACCTGATGACACGCCCGGATGTTGACCAGACTCATATCGGTGTATATGGAAGCTCAGGAGGGGGAACCCAGACATCCTACCTGGTTGGTTTAGATGATCGCGTTACAGTAGCCTCAGTATGCAGTTACTTCACTGAAAGAGAAAGGGTTCTCGAGGTTTACGGAGCATCTGACGGATGCCAGCATGTACCATACGAGGGCCGTGAACATCTCGAAATTGCAGACTTTGTCCTGATGATGGCTCCTAAACCTCTCCTGATAATGTCAGGTAAATTTGATTTCGTCGATTATTGGGGTGCTGAACGAGCCTTTGCAGAACTTAAAAGTGCATATTCAGCGTTGGGAAGCCCCGAAAAGGTAAGCATGTTCACAGTGGAAGGAGGACATGGTATGCCAAAACCCAAGCGTGAAGCCCTTGTTACATGGTTTAAAAAATGGATGACAGGTGATGCCACACCTGTTGTCGAGAAAGAACAGATTACAATACAACCGGCAGATCTGATCTGTACAAGTTCAGGACAGGTTATAACGTCGATCCCCGGGCAGGTCTCAATACCTGATTACCATCTCATGCTTGCAGATCAGTATGAGAGCATGAGGAACATTTTTGTAAATGGAGGCAAATCACAGGTAAGAAAAAAAGTATCTGAGCTTCTGGGACTCGATCTTCCCGATGTAAAAATCAAGACTGAACAGACAGGAATCATTAAACAACGAACATGTGACCTGATAAAGTTCCAGATCATCCGTCCGGGCCAGATGCCGGTACCTTGTATTGTGGTATTCCCCGAAAATGCCGGTAAAAACAGTTCTGTTGTGATTTATCTTAATGAAGAAGGAAAATCTTCATTCCTCGCTGATGAGAATACTCTCCTGAACTATGTCAACAACAATAATATTGTTATTGCAGCTGATCTTCGTGGGTATGGAGAAACTGCAGATCCTCTGAGCTTTAATGATTCAAAATATTGGAACCGGGAATACAGGAATGCAATGATCAGCATGCACATAGGAAAACCTATTATGGGCCAGAGAGTAACTGATATAATGTCACTTATAGATTTTGCCGAAACAAACGACCAGCTTAAAGGACATAAGATAACACTCATAGCAAACGGATCGTACGGTCCCGTTGCTGTTCATGCAACCTTCCTGGATGACAGGATCGACAGAACAGAAATTACAAGGTCGGTTAAATCATTTACCGAGTACCTGAAAGATCCTCTGCAAAGAGATGTGTATACAAATGTACTTTATGGTGTTCTGAAATATTACGATCTGCAGGACCTTGTAAAACTGGCAGGAAACAACAGGATAAGGTTTCTTGATTAAAAGTAAAAGAATCTTGTAATAAAATCTCGTTACCGAATTGTAACTATAACTTCTTATTCATGAAAAGAACCGGCAGATCTTTTGCATTTATCGCATTCATTGCTTCTCTGACAATTATCTGGAGTTGTACCGGGAGTCCCGGAAGAAATTCTTACCAGAATCCTGTTCTGGGAGGCGATTACCCCGATCCATCAGTAATAAGAGTTGGTAATGATTTCTTTATGACTCATTCCTCCTTCAATTACTATCCCGGATTACTGGTATGGCATTCTACGGATCTCATTCACTGGGAGAGGATCTCTCATGCACTGCATAAGAATGTAGGATCAGTTTGGGCCCCTGATCTCGTAAAATACGGAGACACCTGGTATATTTACTTTCCTGCAGGAGGCACAAACTGGGTTGTCACAGCAAGCTCCCCGGAAGGACCATGGTCCGAACCTGTCGATCTGAACCTGAGAGGTTTTATTGACCCCGGTCACCTGACCGGACCCGATGGCAAACGGTACCTCTACCTCTCAAAGGGTTTCATTATACAGCTTTCCGATGACGGATTATCAACTGTCGGGGAACCAAAATTCAATTATAAAGGATGGGAATTCCCAAAAGAATGGAGCACAGAATGTTTTTGTCTTGAATCGCCGAAATCAACTGTTAAGGATGGATACTATTATATTACAGTAGCTGAAGGCGGTACAGCAGGCCCGGCAACTTCCCACATGGTGGTTTCTGCCCGTTCAAGATCTCCATTCGGACCATTTGAGAATTCTCCTTTCAATCCTATTGTGCATACAAATGACAGGTCGGAACAATGGTGGAGCCAGGGTCATGGGACACTGGTGGATGACATCAGTGGAAACTGGTGGATAATGTATCATGGATATGAACAGAATTTTCATTCTCTGGGAAGACAAACCCTTATGCTGCCTGTCAAATGGACTTCTGATGACTGGTTCAGGGTTCCGGAAGGTACAAGCAGTCACGAGATGATCCGCACTCCTGCAGGTGAGTTATCAAAAGACGGCACAAATCTTTCTGATGATTTTTCAGGAGATAGAACAGGATTACAGTGGCAGTTTTATAAAAGATACGCACCGGAAAGGATTGCTGTAGTCAACGGAAAACTGACTCTTGCCGCTTCAGGAACCTCCTTTGATGACAGTTCGCCGCTGCTGGTAAATGCCGGTGACAGAAAGTATGAAGTGACAGTGGAATACACTATTGAGGGTGGTGTAACTGCTGGACTCTGTCTTTATTACAACGAGCTTGCAAACGTTCGTGTTGCGGTAGATACAGCAAGGTTCACAGTACTCGTACAGAAGAATGCAAAAATCAGGGAGCAGAACCTGATAGGAAATCACGGGTACCTGAGAATACTGAACGATCTGAATGAGATCAGTTTTTACTTCAGCTCCGGCGGAAAGGAATGGACCCGCCTTGAAAGAAGCCTGGATGCCACAGGATATAACCATAACGTCTTCGGTGAGTTCCTTAGTCTCAGGGCAGGAATCTTTGCTTTCGGAACCGGTAATGCCATATTCGACAATTTCACTTACACAAAACTATAACCATGAAATTTAAGTCTCTGCCAGCTATAGCTTTCTTATTAACAGTCCAGAGCTTCACTTATTTACCATTACCTCATTTTGAGACTACTCCGAACTCTCCTATTCACATAACCAGGGAAGGTAAGTTGATATACAAGGCTGACTCAGGAGGCAACAGGGTTCCTGATTTTTCGTACTGCGGCTATAAGGCTTCAGAAAGCCCTCTTCCTGATGTACCCGTTAAAATAATTGTCTCTCCTCCTCCCGGTGATGCCACGGGAATGATCCAGCAGGCTATCGACTATGTTTCCTCCCTCCTGCCCGGTAAAGATGGTTTCAGAGGTACTGTTCTTCTCGAAAAGGGAAGGTATCTCATTGAAGGCAGCCTTAATATAAATGTTTCCGGAGTGGTACTGAGAGGAAGCGGCCCCGGTACTGATGGCACATTGCTCGTGGCTGCAGGCACTGACAGGGAAACACTTATAAAAATTGCCGGGAAAAATGATTTGAGGACAGAAAAATCACAGCCCCTGGCAGACAGTTATTTCCCGGTGAACAGTAAAGTATTGAGATTCAAGGATGGCCATAATTTCAATGCAGGCGACCGTATAATTATTACGAGACCTTCATCAAAGGAATGGATAGAAAACATCGGCGCTGATAAGATCGGCATCTATGTCGACTACACACTTACTAAATGGGAACCGGGAGATTTCGACATAAAATGGTTCAGATCAGTGGTCTCTGCATCTGCCGATTCCGTTGTCTTAGATGCTCCCCTTACAAACTCAATAGATCCCCAGTTCGGTGGAGGCTACGCTTCTAAATACACCTGGGACAACCTGATCTCCAATGTAGGTGTTGAGAATATTAAATGTATCTCAACATGGGACAATTCGAACATTAAAGATGAAAATCACAGATGGATGGCTGTAACAATTGAAAATGCAGCCGACTCATGGGTGCGAAGGCTTGTTGCGGAAAACTTTGTAAGCTCAGCAGTTGCAGTCTGGGAGACCGCCAGACGCATAACCGTGGAAGATTGCAAATCCCTTAACCCAATTGGAGAGATAGGGAATTACAGGAGATATTCGTTTCAGACCCTCGGCCAGCAGGTATTGTTCCAGCGATGTTATGCAGAATACGGATACCATGCTTTTTCAGTTGGATTCACTGCCCCCGGACCCAATGCATTTGTCCAGTGCTATTCCTTTATGCCTTACAATTTCAGCGGAGCCACAGGAGGGTGGGCAACAGGTATTCTTTTCGACAAGTTTACGGTGGATGGAGGAAATATAAGCTTTGGCTTCCGCGATGTAGACGGACAGGGCGGAGGATGGAGCGCTGCCAATTCACTTTGCTGGCAATGCAGGGCAGCACAGATACATCTGCCTGCTCCACCCGGAGCACAGAACTGGGCTTATGGAAGCTGGGCACAGGGTTATGGGAACGGACATCACGAACTTCAGCATACCTTCATACTGAATCCCGAGAGTATCTATTATGCACAACTTGAAGCACGGACAGGAAAAAAATCACCCGAAACGGAAAAGATCCTTATATATAAATCGGAGGAAACCACTGCTCCTGACTATGAGTATTCCGGGAAAATGAGCGAAAGATCAAAATCGCCTGACCTGACGATGGAAAAGTGGATTGACATGATGATCGGGAAGTACCCTTTAATCAATGATCTTTCTCGCGCAAAAAGGTTTGATGAAGCAGGAATAAAGCCTCTTCCGGGAAAAGGAATACAGGTTAAGCCGGTATCCGTAAAGAGCGGTTGGATAGTCATGGACAACAAGATCATGACAGGCAGAAAGGACCGCACTTCACTCTGGAGAGGTACTACCAGACCTTCAGAGCTGAGGAATCCTGCTCCCAACCTTGTCAGGTTCGTTCCAGGGCGCACAGGAAGAGGGCTTACAGATAACCTCGACACCCTTGTCGGTGATATGTTGAAGAGGAATGTGATTGCCATGCAGAATTACCCTTCACTATGGTACGAACGAAGAAGAGACGATCATGCACGTACAAGAAGAGCCAATGCAGATGTTTGGACTCCGTTTTATGAACAACCTTTCAGCAGAAGCGGACAGGGTGAAGCCTTCGACCGTTTAAGCAGATACGATCTTACAAAGTGGAATTCATGGTACTGGCTCAGACTTAAAAAATTTGCAGACCTCGCCGATCAGAACGGACTTCTCTTCATTCAGGAGCACTACCTTCAACATAACATCATAGAGGAGGGAGCTCACTGGGCAGACTATCCCTGGCGTACCGCCAATAATATAAATAATCCCGGATTCCCAGAAAATCCAGCGTATGCAGGTGATAAAAGAATATACATGGCTGAACAGTTCTATGATACAACAAATGCAGTACTTAAAAGTCTTCACAGGAATTATATCCGTAAAAGCCTAGAGACCTTCAGGAATAATGGAAATATTATTCATCATCTTGGAATGGAATTTTCAGGCCCCACACATTTTGCAGATTTCTGGCTTGATGTCATCGGTGAATGGGAAAAAGAAAACAACAGGGATGTGCTTGTGATGCTTCCGGGAACCAAAGATGTTCAGGATGCAGTTCTCTCTGATCCAAAAAGATCGAAACTGGTAGATATAATTGATGTGATCCTGTGGCAATACCGGAAAGATGGCACCATCTATGCACCCATTGGAGGAGTGAGTCTTGCCCCGCGGCAATATGAGCGTATTATGGAAGTAGGGGAAACATCATTTGACCAGATTTACAGGGCAGTAAATGAGCTTCGCACAAAATATCCGGATAAAGCTGTTGTATATTCAAGACGTGGTGTTAGATTCTCTGATTGGGCAGTATTCATGGCGGGCGGTTCTCTCGTAACACTTCCTGTAATTAAAGATCCTGCCTTCCTTGCCGATGCCGCAGAAATGTCAGCCATTAAAATAAATATCCCCGGAAACAAGCAATATGTTATGGGAAAGAAAGGAACAGGATATATCTTTTTCAGCGAAACAGAAAATTTCACTGTCGACCTTGAAGGAGACAGGAACAACTACACCCTGGTCTGGATAGATCCGCAAACAGGAGAAACTGTTGTTACCCGTACGCGTATTTCAGGAGGAAGCAAAACAGACTTGACTGCTCCTTTTAATGGTGCAGCTGTGGCCTGGCTCAGAAAGAAATAGAAAAATTATAATTAATTATTTACGCTAAATAGATCCATTCTTTAAAATGTACCAGAATTGTAATATCAGCAGAAAAGGCTTTTTTCTTATCCCAATAGTTATTTTACTTTCTTCCACACTTAATAACTCTCTTGCGCAGCTGTCAGATGAACCGCCTGCAGGTTATTTGGCTGGTCAACCTTCGAATTTTTCGGGTGCTCAGAAATCGGGACTCCTGTTCTACCTGTCAGGCAGCAATGAGTTTAAAGCTGACTTCGCCGCCGGCCAGGTGTCACCAAACTTCCTGAGGAATGTGAATATCATCTCCGGAGGAGCCAAAGGAGAGGGAATAAGTTGTAGCGACAACCAGGTAATGTCATACTGGGCTCCGGGAAATATATTCGCACAGAGGGGTACTCTGGCATTCTACTGGCGTTCCCGCTATCCGGTGGGCACTACTCCTTTCCCGGTATTCCGGGTGGGATATGCCGATCATTCAAGCTGGGATATGGTATGGATGAGAATCGATTACAACGGTTCAGGTTTTGATGCTTTTGTAACAGATATAGGACTCTCACGAACCAGGATTTCATATTCAGCTGATAAATTCCCCGGACCCGGCGAATGGACACACCTTGCCCTTTCGTGGGACGAAACTGAGGGAATCAGATTCTATGTGAACGGAGAGCTTGTTGCCCGGCAATCAGTCTCCGGTACCGTATATGATACCGGCCTTGACCAGTTCGGACCACACTCACGTATCATAAGTCCATACCAGGTTCAGAGCGCCTATTGTTTCATGAGAGGAGGAGATATTGATGAACTTCGCATCTATGACCGAATGCTTACGGATGAAACTGTAGCTGGGATTGCTGCCGGGAATATTCCTGAGAACCTTCCACCGCTGTTACGCGACCTGAAGGAGCGACGCTGGCGTGATGCCTGGTGGCTGCGTAACGGATGGAACCTTCCTAATCCTCCTCCTCCATTGCTTCCTTCGTCAGAATCCATTGTAAGAAAAGTCGAGATCCATGATGCTATCGATATAAACCGCTGGTACTGGAAAGCCAACGACGGAATAAGGGAAACAACCTGGCCGGGTGTTTACAATATGTCACGTCTGCCAGGGAGATATGACTACTTTGTCCTGCCTGACTGGGATTGCTACTCAGCATCGGGTCAGACAGTCAGATTCAGGCTCCCCGATGAACCCTGGAACCAGATCGAAATCTGGGGTAAAGCATGGGGGCAGCTTACACTTGAAGACAGCCTCAGACGTGACACAACATTCGGTATACGTACTCAGAAACAGATAAAGTCGTACCAGCGACTGAGTGAGGTCCAAAGAGGAGGTACAATACGTTTTGACAATGCGTTGATAGAGGAACCTATCGGTTCTTTCGATGTCTATTATGTCAACAAGGGGCATGCACCTTCCGAAACATTGAGTGAAAACTTTATCCTCACACCTGCTCCTGCTGAATTTAACAGTAAACCTCTGGAAGATGTGGCATCATTTATACGTGGAAGATATCCTTCCGATGAATGCTCAATGATGCTGGGAATAACTTCCGGGTTCAAAGGAAGGAACATTCCTGCAAGCTTACCAGGGAATTCATATCCCTTCATTCATATTTTAATCCCTTACACCGTTAACACTGATGCCGGACTCGACGGTATTGAGATTAGATTTCCTTCAATGAAGGTAAAGCCAACGCACAACGGACTGTTCCCTGTCAATATCCGTGTAAAAGATCCGCTCTGGCAGATGCGTGACCTGGCCGATTTCAGCTTCTCAGTCCTACCAGGCGATTCGCCAATAATCTGGATCGACACACGCGACCGCGTTCTGCCGAAGGACAGGATCCTTTACATTTCCATTGCCGGTGCAGGAGCCGATCTCACTCCTGCCCTGCTTGAGGGAACACGGATAAAACTGGTGTATAAAACAAAAGAGGAGGCCCGTCCCGAACACGAACTGGACCGTTTTACAGAAGTCCGTGACCTGTATGCACATATTGTGGAAGAAGGTCCGAGAACACCCCGACTTAACCTTTACAACCGTTTTACTGCTGACTGCAACGACCTTCTTTCAGTAAGTCCGGATCACTGGCTTGGGAAAACCTACAAGTATTCAATGTCAAGGCAGGATAAACCCGATTACAAAATAGCCAAATGTCCTGAAGGAATTCCTGAATGGGCATTTCTGCAAACCGAGTACCTGCGTCATTTCGCACGCGTTATCATGTATTACATCGATAAGCGACAAATAGCGAATGGTGAATTTGGCGGTGGTCTGTCAGATGACGGCGACCTGGTAAACCTGTGGCCGGTGGCCAATTTCCTGGGAATTGAACCTGAAAAAGTATATGAATCTCTTCGTCTGCACATGACAGCCTATTTTGACCAGGAGAGGGCACCCTATTATGCCAACCTGAAGCAAAAAAGTCTTCCTCTTGTAACAAACGGCCTGGCAACTATTTTTACCGATGAGCTCCATGCACTCGAAGATGGGATGCAGGTTGTAGGTGCCTTGCAGCTCCTTGACTACGGAAATCCATTGTATATGGAAAGAGGTATGGAAACTTCACAACGAATGCTTGAGAACGTTACTGCAATAAATTCTGCCGGACACAGGCATTTCCGATCGAGATATTACAGCGGTACCCGCATTACCACTGAGGATCCATGGCAGTGGTCAGTAACCCGGTCATACAATGTTCTTCAGACATCTTTCCTTGTAAGCCGGTACAACGGCAATCCAAAATTGCAAAAGATGATCGTTGAAATTGCAGATGGTTTGATTGCACATATGCACAATGGAAGGTTGACAACTGAATTGAATTTTGCTACCGACGAGGATAAGCCATCAATGGGCATGGGCGGAGGTGAAAGCCCAGTTTCAGTCTTTTATGCAGCCTACAGGATCACTGGTGACAGCAAATACCTCAAAGCTGTGAACCGCACAGATCCGGTTCTCAGAACCTTTGACAAAGAGAGTCTGGCAAAAACTTACAGGGATGAAATAACAAACCTGGGATTACGCGAATATATAAATACTGAAGGAAGTGTCTGGATAGACCGTACTTCACCTTATAATCCCGTTATACAGGAAGATCGACTGGGAGGTATAGCACTTACAAGACTGAACATTCTTTATCCCCTGAACTATGTAAGCTGGAAATTCAAAGCCCCGGCAAACTACGAAAGTGCCGCAATATTTGTGTCAACGGCTGCTCCCGACAGCCTGCAGATAATTGCATACAACCTAGACACGAAGCCGGTTAATGCCGACATGACTGTATGGGATATAAAACCTGGTAAATGGCGAGTCCGGCAGGGTATCGACACTAACGACGACCAGGTTGCCGATAGCGAGATTACAGAGCGCACAATTGAACTGAACCGTGGCGAGTTTGTGACCCTCATTTTCTCACCCCGTAGATATAATATTGTATCTCTGGAGCTTGTAAAACCGGCAGACAAAGGATACTGGCAGCGACCTGACCTTGGTATAGGACATGAGGACATCAAAATTACCGGTAATGAGGTGACAGTAAGGGTTCACAGCCTGGGAGCAGCACCAACGCCGGCTACAACACTTGAGCTCAGGGATGCCACTGGAAAACTTGTTGCAACGGCGCCTGTATCTCCTCTTGAAGCACCGCTCGATTTAAGGCCAAAATGGACCAACATCTTACTTAAAGTGCCCGAAGGCACTGACCTTAGCAGAGGAAGTGTCATCGTGGATCCTGCAGGAAGGATAGAACAAATAACCCGGGTGAATACAATCGTAAAATGGTAAAACAAATCTGCCTGCATGACTTATAAAATATTGTCATTGCAGGCAGGTTAATCTAATAACTTAAGTCAAGTCTTAGACCAGCTTCCACGGTTTCCTGTACTCATAATGCATCAGCTTTGTAGCTGCACCGTCGGTATCATCAACAAAGGTCTCCGTTGCAGGATCCCATTTAACTGTACGTTTCAGCTCACAGGCAATGTTGCCCAGAGTACACACCAGACAGCTGCTGTGACCCACCTCAACAGGTACAACAGGATCCTTGCGCGACCTTACTGCCTCTATAAAATTGGCCTGGTGAGGTACCCTTGTCTCATATGGCCCGTCGACTTTTGTTTCGCTCTCAGGAAGAAGCCATGCAGGATCAGAAGCATTGAAATACCCCCTGGCTACTTCTATCCAGCCCTTCTCACCCCAGAACTTAACTCCTTTGGTCTTCTTCTCATCAAAAGGCTCTGATGTCATTACTGTTCCATTGGCATATTTAAAGGACATGAATTCAGTCCCGTCACCTATCGGAGATATTTCTACTGGTCCATTCTTGTCCATTCCAAGTCCCCATTGCGCAATGTCGAACATGTGAGCTCCCCAGTCGGTCGTAAAACCGCCGCCCATCTCCTTGTACCACCTCCAGGCACCCCATATCTCCTCGTTCTTCTCAGGATCGAGTGTGATCGGCGGATTGAGCTGGCTGTTGAAATGTACAGGAACATTCAAAGGCCCGAGCCAGAGATCCCAGTTAAGATCAGAAGGTACCGGCTCCTCAGGAAGATCATAAGGCTTTGGAGGCGCTCCCACATAGGCATTAACGGTTGCAATAGCACCAAGGGTACCCGACTGAACAAGTTTAACAGCATGCTGGAACTCTTTGCTCGACCGCTGCTGGCTCCCCAGGCCGAAAACAATATTATTGTCTCTTACTGCCTTCACAAGCTCCTGCCCTTCCTTTATTGTAAATGTCATCGGCTTCTCAAGATATATATCCTTTCCTGCCTTGCAGGCGGCTATGGCTATCATAGCATGAGAATGGTCAGGCACAGCAATTACGACAGCATCAATATCTTTCCTCTTTAGGATATCCTGATAATTTTCACAGGTCGTGACTTTTACCTCGCGTCCTGCCTTGGTATAGAAAGCATTGACCCTCTTCTCAAATCGTGACCGCTTTACGCCGTAAACATCACAGCCGGCAAGTACGGTAACCCCTGATATCTGGATAAATCCGTTCAGCAGCGACATTGCCTGTCGCCCCAGTCCGATAAACCCAAGGCGGATAGTGCCGTCTCCGGCTTTTGATGTACAACCTGTCAGATGGGGAAGTACTGCCATACCTGCAGCGCCCGCAGCTGCAGCTGTCAGAAACTGACGTCTTGACCATTGTCTCTTAGTGTTTTCCATGAAATCTTTGTCTTTAATTATTAATGAGTGAAAGGCAATATTATTTCGACATTTAAAATTAAGATTTTCTTTCAAAAAACAATTTTAAGTCCGCTTCGAAAAGTTAAAAAATGTAATCGCCACTAAGACACAAAGACACCAGGGCTCACAAAGCATTTTTCTTCAATGATTTAATCTTGGTGCGACTTTGTGCCTTAGAGTCTTTGTTGCAAAAAAACATATCGGATGGTACTCAGTTTTCAGAATTCAAGTTTTACAACCATGACCTTCCCCTGCATTTCATTAACTGGAAGTTTTCTCAGCCTGAGATATTTCTTTTGCTCCTGGTGATCGCCGGGTGACAGGTTGACAATACATTCTACCTCTTTCTTATTATTAAGAAGAAGTGCCCTGCGGGGCAGAGTGTCAAGAGGCTTCAGCTTAAATCCATCACCTGCCGCACTCTTATAAAAATGCAGGTAAAGAGTGTTTTCACCCCGTCGGGTTACAAATATATCCTTCGATGCAATAAGCTCAGGTACAGGCTCTGTATCTTCAAACGATTCTTTCACCGAAGCATACCATTTTCCCAGTCGCTTAAATATAGAAGATGCTTCATCGGGGATACGCCCTGAAGCGTCGGGTCCTGCATTGAGGAGGTAGTTAGCCCCGCGTGCCAGGTACCTGTCGATGCTGGCCTGAAGGTGAAAATCGCTGTAATAATCTTCATCGATCCTGTAGCCCCAGCTCTCCATGCCCACCGACTGGCATGCTTCTGTGGGCCTTTCAAGTGTCCGGGCCTCTGCAGATGCAGAATCAAAATCGCGCTCTGGAGTTCCAAAGTCACCATCGTCGAAGCCACGGTTGTTTATTACTGCTTCCGGCTGAAGTCGCCGGATCATTTCATTGACCGACGGATCTTTATATTGCGGAACATTCATGTCCCACCAGAAACCATGGATCTTTCCATAATTGGTACATAGCTCCCTTACCTGTTCTTTCAGAAAAAACATATATCTGTCCCAGTCAGGAACATCTCCCGGTTCAGGCTTCGGAAGCTCATGATGCCTGCCCTGGTTAGGGTAGTTGGGATGATTCCAGTCGGCTATAGAATAATATATGCAGAGTGGAATTCTCCTGGCATGGCAGGCGTCGGCAAGCATACCTATAATATCTTTTTTATAAGGTGTGTTCATTGTATTGAAAACCGTCTGGCGGGTATCCCAGAGGCAGAATCCATCATGATGCTTGGCAGTTACAGTAAGGTATTTCATACCGGCCTCTTCCATCAGATCAAGCCACTTCCCCGGATCAAACTTCTCAGGATTCCATTTTTCTGCAAGTTTTATATATTCAGTTCTGGGCACCCTGGCTCTCCACTGATGCTGTTCATGCCATCCGGGTATTGCGTATAAGCCCCAGTGAACGAACATCCCGAATCTCCTGTCAAAGAACCAGTCACGCCCGTCGCCAAATCTCCTGACCGGCATGTATGATGACTCTCCGTAGTTTAGATTGCCGGCCGCGCCAATTAAATTACTATTAATTAGTGGTGCCGCAGCGCATAAAGCAGCTGCTTTAATCATTTCTCTTCTCCTCATAAAGTCCTAATTTAAAACAACCTGCAACCTGCAACATGCAACCTGTAACCTGCAACCTGCAACATGCAACATGCAACCTGTAACCTGCAACCTGCAACCTGCAACCTGCAACCTGCACCCTGCACCCTGCAACCCACTAAAACCTTCCGAAGATAGAATATTTCCCTGTATTGCAGTATATAGATGAATAGAGGAACAAACCGATATTATTTGTCTCCATTTTTCTTTCAAGATGCAGCACCGGTTCTCCTTTTTTAAGCTTCAGAAAGCTGCTTATTCTTGATGAAGAGGGAATAGCTTTTATACGCTGCTCACCGCCCTTTATTTCTATGCCATAATGATCTCTTAAAGTCTGGAAGAGAGACCTGTTCTCAAACTGCCGCGATGTAATCCTGGGAAGGTTGACATTCGCTATATAGCTGATATCGTAAAATATAGGGACATTATCCAGTAGACGGAGCCTCTCCATGTATATACATCCTGATTCTTTCTCAAGTTCTGAAAGAGGGAACATGAAATTTTCCGGCCAGGGTATTAGCACAGGTCGGACTATAATTTTTGTTTTCAGGTTACGGTTTCCGACTGCAGAAGTTGTTCCTGCGACGGAAAGAATGCCGATTTCTCCTGGCAGCTGATGGACAATGCTGCCTTTGCCCTGGTGTTTTATTATGTATCCGTCGCCGGCAAGGGTGGCGAGTGATTGCCTAACTGTAGGCCTTGTCATACCATAAAGCTTGCAAAGCTCATTTTCTGATGGCAAAAGATCACCCTCCCTGTAAACACCCTCAGCAATATGCTTCCTCAGTATTTCATAAAGTTTCCTGTGCTGCGGTATACTCTTAACAGGCCCCATTTTCAATAATTTTTGTAAATATATTAATTTTTACTTGTAAATACAAGTTATTTTACATATTTTTGTATCCTCTGATTTATAATGAGATATATTTTTTAGGATATAAGATTTGTTCTACTTATTATAACATGTTAAGATTTTTAAAGTTACAGGTTGCAAGTTTCAAGTTACAGGTTATACAGCAACTTGCAACATGCAACTTGCAACTTGCAACTTGCAACATGCAACACACAACTAACAAGCAACAAATATGCCCACACCAGTATTAATGCCAAAACAGGGACAGTCAGTTGAAACCTGTATCATCACAAAATGGTTTAAACGTCCGGGCGACAAGGTGAAAACCGGAGACCTCCTGTTCTCCTATGAGACGGACAAAGCCTCCTTTGACCTCGAATCACCTGCCGACGGGACACTCCTGGAGATATTTTTCGACGATGGTGCAGAAGTCCCTGTCCTTATTAATGTTGCAGTGATCGGACAACCAGGTGAGTCCACTGCCCCTTTCCTCCCCGGAGGTTTAACTGGAAACGAAACGACAGCTACTGTTCCCTCAATAGCAAAAGAACAGACTCCGGTGAAACAGGCCGACAAGCATAACATCATAAAACAGGGCGATTCAAGGGTAAGGATCTCACCCAGGGCTAAAAAGCTGGCCGAAGATAAAGGAATAGATTACCTCCTTCTCCACGGTTCAGGACCTAACGGCCGGATAGTCGTCAGCGATATAGAAAATGCTGTTCCCGCAAAAACCTCTGCAAAGACCCTTTCAAAAAAATCGGGAGAAGAGTATTCTGAACAACCTCTATCCAATGTCAGGAAGATAATTGCCAGAGCAATGCATGCATCCCTGCAGAACTCTGCCCAGCTAACGCATCATATGAGCGCTGATGTGCGCAGGCTTCTCGATGCTAGGAAAAAAATTAAGGAAGGACTTGCTACCGGAAGGGAAAAACAAGACATCACTCTAAATGATATGGTTTGCTGGTGCGTTATCAGAGCTCTTGAGAAAAATCCTGAAGCAAACGCCCACTTCCTCGGAGAAACAATAAAAACATTTAACAGGGTCCACCTCGGCATAGCTGTCGATACACCCAGAGGACTGATGGTCCCGGCAGTGAAAAATGCTGATACAATGGATATAAGGCAGCTGTCAGCCGAATTAAAAGCTGTCGCCGACGCATCACGTAAGGGAAGCATCGACCCTGAGCTTATTAAAAGCACTGCCGCCTCCTTTACAGTATCCAACCTGGGAAATTATGGTGTCGAAATGTTCACTCCGGTTATTAATCTTCCACAGGCAGCAATTCTGGGAGTTTGTACGATAACTCACAGACCTGCAGAGATATGGAATAACCAGTTCGTATTTGTTCCCTTTATGGGACTCTCACTTACATACGACCACCGTGCCATCGACGGAGGCCCTGCAACATTGTTTTTAAAAGAAATTAAGGAA
>JAKLFN010000239.1 GCA_022711195.1 Bacteroidota bacterium | reverse complement strand
ATAACTGATTTTAGAATGGTTACAATTCTGCTTTCCCGGCCGGGGTGGTTGATTTATTTATCAAAACTTAATCTGTTTTCGAAAAACCTTCTTTATCTCATTTAAAACAATTTCAGGATACTGAAACACAAACCTGTTCTCAAACCTTAGCACAGTGAATCCCAAATCTTCAAGATGTTTGTCCCTAGTTATATCTTTCTGGATTTGTTTTGAATCCCCATGTGGATCTCCATCAAGCTCTATTATAAGCTTTTCTGACGGACAATAGAAATCTACAATATAATTACCGATACTTTGCTGTCTTCTGAATTTTCTTCCTTCAAGATTCTTAGACTTTAAATAATTCCATAAAGCGGATTCAGCAGAGGTGGACCTATTTCTCAGATGCGTTCTGAGAGGTTTGAGACTTTTTCGGTTGTGGAGTTGGTTGATATCCATTAGAATAAAAGTAACAAAAAAAAATTAAACAACCACCCCGGCCAGAAAATATATATTTCTGCACATTAGTTGATCTTGTGGTCTGGCCACCCCTCCTTGAATAAAGGAGGGGAAACTTAATTCCCCCAAAATCCTTTATTTGACGGCTATGTACTTTAGGGCCGGGGTAAAAAATATGAAAAGCCAAATAATTTAATAATCTGTCAATGTAGAATTAGTCAGAAAGGTTTAAAGTTAATTATAACTTTGCACCCGTTATAACTGTTAAAGCTTATGGCTCTTCAATGCGGAATAATAGGGATTGCAACTGTCGGCAAAACAACCATTTTCAATTGTATTTCTGATACCAAGGTAGAAACGGGTCCTTTCGGCTCCGGAGCTTCGAAAGCAAATATGGGAGTTGTAAAGGTGCCTGATCAGAGACTTTATGAGCTCGAAAAACATCAGCCGACAAATAAGATAGTTCATACAACTGTTGAGATTGTTGATATTCCGGGACTTGCGAAAGGTTCGACCAAAGGAGAGGGTGGGGGCAGATTCCTGGGTGAGATCAGGAATACCGATGCACTCATTCATGTCATCAGGTGTTTTGACAGTGACTCAATCCCACATATCGAAGGATCAGTCGATCCGGTAAGAGATATTGAAACAGTAAATCTTGAATTGCAGGTAAAGGATCATGAATCGGTTGAGAAAAAAATCGACCGTTTTAAAAAAGTCGCAAAATCAGGAGATAAGGATGCAATGAAAGGGATTGAAGTGCTTGAACGCTATAAAGATCATCTTGAGGGTTTTAACTTTGCCAGGACTCTGAAGGTCAGAGACGAAGAGAAAAGATATATTGACGATCTTTTTCTTCTTACAATGAAACCTGTAATGTATGTATGTAATGTTGATGAGAAATCGGCACTGACAGGGAATAAGTACGTTGAAAGGGTGAAAGAATTCCTTTCGGGGCAGGATGCCGAAATCCTTGTAATTGCAGGAGCTATTGAAGCTGAGATCGCCGAGCTTGAAAATATTGATGACAGGAAAGCATTTCTGAAGGATATCGGACTTGAAGAACCGGGTGTTGACAAACTTGTCAGAGCTGCCTATAAACTACTGGATCTTCAGACTTTTCTTACCGTCGGACCAAAAGAGATCAGGGCATGGACAATCAAAAAAGGCATGACTGCCCCACAGGCTGCCGGAGTGATTCACAGCGATCTTGAAAGAGGATTCATCAGAGCTGAAGTCATGAAATACAATGATTTTATTACGCTGGGTTCAGAACACGCCTGCAGGGATGCGGGTAAATTATATATCGAGGGTAAGAATTATATCGTTGAAGATGGCGATATCCTGAATATCAGATTCAATGTCTGAAATCCGGTATGAAAAATCATTCCTGGATCATATTAATCTTTTCTTTTTTTCTCACACTGACATGTTTTGGCCAGAATGAGCAGAAGGACAAGATGCTCAGGGAGACTGTAGCTAAAGACGGACAGGCCAGGATCACAATCCCTTATAAGGACAGGAAGCAGGTTGAATATTTTTCACGTTTCCTTTCCGTGAGCAATGTAAATCATGAGAGGATTGAGATCGTCCTTTCACCACTGACTGTAGAATGGTTTTTAGCTCAGAAAATAAGTTATGAAACAGTAAAAACATTTGATCACAGATCCTTTACAGTTATTAACCGCTTAGCTGACTGGGAAAGTTACCCTTCTTATTCCCAGTACGATTCAATTATGCACAGCTTTCCTGAACTGTATCCTTCCTTATGTCTTATTGATACAATAGGTAAAAGCATTAACGGCAGGCTGATCCTTGTATTAAAGATCTCGGACAATGTTTCTGCTGATGAGGATGAGCCTGAGACTTTTTATACTTCATCAATCCATGGCGATGAAACAGCCGGATTTATTCTTATGCTTCGTCTGGCCGATTATCTTCTTAAGAATTATAACAGCAACGCCAGGATCAGGAACCTTGTCGATAACCTTGAGATATGGATCAATCCCCTTTCAAATCCTGATGGTACCTACAGGACTGGAAATACGGTCACCACTCCGGTTAGGTTTAACGCGGCAGGTTATGATCTGAACCGTAATTTCCCCGATCCGGAAACTCCGAATACAATAAAGCAGAAAGAAACTCTTGATATGGTAAAATTCCTCCGGGAGCACAGGTTCAATCTTTCGGCTAATTTCCATTCCGGTGCAGAAGTTGTTAATTATCCGTGGGACAGCAGGTGGTGGCTGCATGCCGATGATGAATGGTTTTATGATATCAGCAGAAAATATGCTGATACAGTTCATCTTCATTCCCCGGCAGGTTATATGAACTTTATGGATAATGGTGTGACAAACGGCTATAGCTGGTATTCAATTAATGGCGGGAGACAGGATTTTGTGACATGGGAGCTCCAGGGGCGGGAAGTGACAATAGAACTGCATGATGAATTCGTAACCCCGGAAAATCAGCTCGGTTCGATCTGGCAGTATAATTACAGATCTTTGCTCGCTTACCTTGAAAATGCATTATACGGAATTCACGGGACTATAAAGGATAGTGAGACAGGTAACCCTGTCCCCGCAAGGATATTTATCAGCGGTCATGACAATGACAGTTCTCATATTTATTCAGACTCTCTCTCCGGCAGTTTTTACAGGATGCTGGCTCAGGGAACTTATGATCTGAATATTTCGGCTAAAGGATATGTCGGAAAACAGATCGGGGATGTAATTGTCACGGAAGGGCAGACTGTCAGTCTGAATGTGGAATTGGATCCTTTCATTAATCCGGTTGATACGACTGATACTCCCGGATTGATAATATATCCCGATCCTGTAGAGAACAGCTTTACATTGGTACTGCCTGCACGTCAATCTGGCAGGATCAATATAGTCATATTCAATTCAATGGGAGTGAAGATGGCTGATTTTCCTGAAGAAGCCTCAGAGGATCATCCGCTCAATATAAATGTATCAGGCCTGCCGGGTGGTATTTATATTCTCCAGGTAAGGAACAAAACCTCAAAAGCAACCGACAGGGCAAGGTTTGTGGTGGTCCGCAAATAAAAGATTGAA
>JAKLFN010000238.1 GCA_022711195.1 Bacteroidota bacterium | reverse complement strand
GCAAGGTGAGGAAAGGAGAAAGGTGAGAGGGGAAAGGGGAAAGGTGAGAGGTGAGAGGGGAAAGGAGAAAGGGGAAAGGGTGGAGATAAAAGGAAGTGGTGATGATGGTGTGAGTGTGGCAGAATGCCATAAGTTTTTTTACATTTGCCGGGTAATCAGGTCAGATGATCAGGAGTGGCGAAACGATATGTGCACCGGCAACTTCAGGAGGTGGAGCTATAGCGGTAATAAGGATAAGCGGACCCGAAAGCATCAGGATATGCGACTCTGTTTTTGTATCTGAGGTTAAGGGAAAAACTCTTGCCGGGCAGAACGGGAATACGATTCTGTATGGGACGATAAGAACGGGCAGCGAGATCATCGACGATGTCCTGGTAAGCATCTTCAGAGCTCCAAATTCGTATACAGGTGAAGATTCCGTGGAGATATCCTGCCATGCATCACCGTTTATACAGCAAAAAATTCTTGAATTGCTTATAAAGAGCGGAGCTGTTACTGCGCTCCCCGGTGAATTTACACAACGTGCATTTCTGAATGGTAAGATGGATCTTTCGCAGGCTGAAGCGGTTGCAGACTTAATTGCTTCAGAGTCTGAGCGTGCCCATAAACTGGCTATAAACCAGATGCGAGGGGAATTTGCAGAAGAGATAAAAAAGCTCAGGAAAGATCTTCTCCATTTTTCATCGCTAATTGAGCTGGAGCTTGATTTCGGAGAAGAAGATGTCGAATTTGCTGACCGGAATGCTCTCAGAGAACTGATAACCGGAGTGTTGAAGGTAACAAAAGACCTTTGTTCTTCATTTGTTGCCGGAAATGCGATAAAGAATGGCATACCGGTGACAATTACCGGTCCGCCCAACACAGGAAAGTCGACACTCCTGAACAGGCTGCTGAATGAAGAGAAAGCTATCGTTTCAGAGATACCGGGAACCACAAGAGATTTTATTGAAGATAGTGTAATAATAGATGGTATCAAATACAGGTTCATTGACACAGCTGGGTTAAGAGAGAGCAGCGATGTTATTGAGAACATGGGAATAAAGAGGGCGTATGAAAAGATCAGCGGGGCCATGGTCATCCTGCTGGTTGCAGATATACTTGAAGGATCTGCCTCCCTCCTGCCGGCGCTGGAATCAGTCCGCGCTCATGACGGAACCGAAAAGAAGAAACTGGTTGTTCTTATCAATAAATGCGATTCTGATGATGGTTCAGGGCGGAAAGAATTAGAAGGAAATATCGAATTGAGGGAAAATGAATCCATCCTTTTTATCTCTGCAAAAACAGGAGATGGCATCGATCAGCTCCGGGCTCATCTGCAGAGTATCACAGGTATCGACCGTGCATTGTCTGAGACAGTAATAGTTTCAAATATAAGGCATTACGAAGCATTATTACGGGTGACCGGGAGTCTTGAGAGGGTTTTGCAGGGGCTGGAAACAGACCTTCCTGAAGACCTTATTGCCATCGATGTGCGGCAGGCTGTTCATTACCTGGGTGAGATAACCGGCGAAATTACAAATGATGAGATCCTCGGGAATATATTCAGGAATTTCTGTATCGGAAAGTAATTACAGAATCTAAAGAAAGCAATATATTACATGTCTGAACATCTTAATAATTCGGGTGATATGCTGAGAAAGCTTTATGAATTTGCCAGCAGGCTTATTGACGGTGAGAACGGCAGAATGCTCATCGACACTTATAACCAATGGATCGGCAGGGTAAATGCGGAGGAGACGATGGAGGTGCTCGATATGCTCCTGGCAAAAGGATATCCGGTAGAAAAAGTAAAAGCAAATACCGGGAAGATAATAAACGTCTTCCATAAGTCACTGGATTCCAGGGAGTGGGATATGCCTGGTGAAGGTCATTTCCTGCACTATCTGATGATGGAAAACAGGGCCGTAGAGAAGATTATTGATGATATACGCCCGGTAATTAAGGCAGTTCTTCCGGGAATGAATCCAATTTCAACAGAAGACCTGTCCAGGCTCCGGAACTTCATTGATTCTCTCAGGCAGTATGAGCTCCATTATATAAAGAAGGAGAATATACTATTTCCATATATTGAAAAGAGTTTTCCACAACACGGCTGTCTGCAGCTGATGTGGTCGTTCCATGACGATTTCAGGAGAAGCCTGAAATTACTTGCTTCGATCCTGAAAGCTGAGAACCCCGATACAAGGGAATTCAATGCAGAACTGGGAGACCTCTTCTTTACTATTCTACCGGTTATTTTCAGGGAAGAAAAGATTGTCTTTCCTGTTTCCTATAAATACATATCGCCGGAAGATTGGCATGATATGCTGGAACAATCTGTTGAGACAGGCTGGTGTTTTGGGGTATCTCCTCTCTTCATGGGTAATGGAAAAAGCAGAACCGGGCAAGCTGGACTTAACGATCTAGTGACAGGTTCGCTTACAACAGAACAGATCATCCTGATGCTTGACCATCTGCCTGTGGAAATGACATATGTTGACGAGAATGATGAGGTGAGGTTTTTTTCAGGTGCAGAACACAGGATATTTCCACGATCGGCTGCAATAATCGGCCGTAAGGTGCAGAATTGCCATCCACCGGAAAGCGTTAATGTGGTAAATGATATTATTGAAGCTTTCCGCAGTGGCATTAAGGATCACGCTGATTTCTGGATCAATATGAAAGGAAGATTCATCCATATCCGTTATTTTGCCATCCGGGATAAAAACGGTCACTATAAAGGTACACTTGAGGTAAGCCAGGATGTCACCGCGATCAGGTCACTTAGCGGTGAGCAAAGGCTGCTGGACTGGAAATTATGAATCAGTGGACGGCTTATTCAGACTGAACTATCCGGGAAGATTCCCCAGACCTGTGAAATATTTCACAGTTTCGTATTGAAGTTTCATGGCAGCAGCTTCATCGCATACAATAATGCCTCGCTGGTGCATCTGTATTATTGATGCTGTCCACATGTGACTGATACCACCTTCCACAACCTCCTTAAGCGCTCTTGCTTTATTGAGACCAGTGACTATTAGAATCACTTCGCGGGCGTCCATTACCGTTCCCACTCCCACCGTCAGAGCCAAACGAGGCACCTTCTTTAGGTCTCCGCCAAAGAACCTTGAATTGGCAACGATGGTATCATAGGTGAGCGATTTGATCCTTGTCCTGGAAGAGAGCGAAGAACCGGGCTCATTGAAGGCGATATGTCCGTCGGGACCAATTCCTCCCAGGAAAATATCTATACCCCCGGCGCTGACGATCTTTTCTTCATACTGTTCACACTCTTTTTCAAGGTTCTCTGCATTACCATTAAGAATGTTAATATTCTTTGCCGGGATATCAATATGGTTGAAAAGATTTGAATGCATGAAATAGTGATAGCTCTCGGGATGCTCTTCAGGAAGCCCTGCATATTCATCCATATTGAAGGTGACAACATTCCTGAAAGAAACTTTCCCGGCCTTATGTGCGTCGATAAATTCTTTATAGACAGGCAATGGCGAAGAACCTGTGGGCAGTCCCAGAACG
>JAKLFN010000237.1 GCA_022711195.1 Bacteroidota bacterium | reverse complement strand
CCTGGAAAAATGCAATTCCTGCAAAGGAGCCGCAGGGCAGCCTGAAACCTGAACAGGACTACCCTGTGAAGATAATGGAAAGCTTTACTCCCGTATCAGTTACAAGGAGAAAGGACAGCCTGTTCATTTATGATTTCGGACAGAATGCTTCAGGCATAATTAAAATAAAAGTCAGGGGAAAGAGCGGGCAGACAGTCAGGTTCCTTCCCGGAGAACTGCTTGGTGAAGATTCACTTGTAACCCAGCAGGCAACAGGTACTCCGTACATACTCAGCTATACTCTCAAAGGAGAAGATGAAGAGCTTTGGATGCCACAGTTTACTTATTACGGATTCAGATATGTACAGGCTGAAGGCGGAGTACCTGCTGGTACTGACCCTGAAGGAAAACCGGTAATAGAAGCTCTTGATATGCTCCATACGAGGAATTCATCTCCTGAGGACGGAAGCTTCTCCTGTTCGAATGAACTGTTCAACAGGATAAATGACCTTATTAAGTGGGCCATAAAAAGCAATTTCGCAAGCGTTATCACCGACTGCCCCCACAGAGAGAAGCTTGGATGGCTTGAACAGACACACCTGATGGGAAATTCAATCAGGTACAATTATGACATCCACAATACTTACATAAAGGTGATTTCAGACATGATTGAAGCCCAGCTGGAAAACGGACTTGTTCCCGACATAGCCCCGGAATATGTACCTTTTTATACAGGCTTCCGCGATTCTCCTGAATGGGGAAGTGCAGCAGTTATTCTTCCCTGGTATATGTACGAATGGTACGGTGATGATAATATTCTCAGAACTGCTTATCCGATGGTAAAAAGATATGTCGATTACCTGAGTGGAATGGCTGATAATCATATACTTTCACATGGTCTCGGTGACTGGTATGATCTGGGTCCGAAATTCCCGGGTGAAGCTCAGCTGACACCCAAGGCGGTAACTGCCACATCAATATATTATTACGACATTGTCCTTCTCTCAAAAATGGCTGAACTCACAGGAAAACCTGAGGATAAGGAAAAGTACAGTTTGCTTGCAGAAGATGTCAGAGCTGCATTCAACAAAAAATTCCTGGATCCCGAAACAAAAGTGTATTCTACCGGAAGCCAGACAGCTTATGCCATGCCTCTCTATTTCGGGATGCCTGATGAAAACTTAAGGAGTCAGCTTGTTCAGAACCTTGTTGAATCAATTAATAAAGATAAAAACGCACTTACAGCCGGTGATATTGGATACAGGTATCTCCTGAGGGTGCTTGAACAGGAAGGATATTCGCAACTTATCTATGACATGAACTGCCGGAGTGATGTTCCCGGTTATGGCTACCAGCTCTCTAAAGGTGCAACTGCCCTGACAGAATCATGGGCAGCATTGAAATACGTATCGAACAACCACCTGATGCTGGGCCACCTTATGGAATGGTTCTACAGCGGATTGGGAGGAATACGCCAGGATACCGGATCAACAGCTTATGAAAAGATTATCATTGAGCCTCAGATTGTTGGAGACGTAAAATACGTTAATGCATCATTAAACACAATTCACGGAAAAATTACAAGTAACTGGAGCATACAGAACGATTCCCTTAAGATGACAGTGATAATACCTGTCGGATGTGCTGCCATTGTAAAAATCCCTTCCGCTGATCCGGAGAAAATAACAGAGTCGGGTCAAAATATTAATAATGTGGACTATATTTCTGAATTTACTGTAAATGATGACAAAATCCTGTTTAAAATTTCCTCAGGTAAATATATATTTAGCACCCCATTTAAGAGGTAGCAGGGATTTACGTGTATACAGGGTGTAAATTTTTTTTACAAATAATGGGACATAATGGTTTTTTAGCGGTCTTTAGACTGTTTAATATAATTGTGTCTTGAAATGACGGGAGAAAAGAAGGTCCTTATTATCGGTGCAGGTATCGGAGGAATTACAACTTCAATATTCCTGGCCCGTGCCGGTTACAGTGTTGAAATATTTGAAAAGAATTCCACCCCCGGAGGAAGGTGCGGACAATTGATCCGCGACGGACACCGGTTCGACCTGGGAGCAACAATGCTTATGATGCCCGGTATTTATGATGACGTTTTTAAATCACTTGGAATCGACCTTTTTTCTGACAGCAAAATTAAACCACTCCAGGATCTGTATAAGATCTATTTTGACAATAACGATTCAATCACATTCTCAAAGGATGAAAGCAGGGTGATAGCCGATCACGAAAGGATTGAGCCCGGCAGCTTTGAAAGATCAAGAAAGTATATAAAGGAAGGTTACGGGATCTTCAGGCTTGGAATCGATAAGCTGATCGCAAGGAACTTTACAAACCCTTTCCAGATGATCAACTTTAAAAATATCGGGCTGCTTATTAGGCTGAAAACTTATATCTCCAATTTCAGCTATGCTAAAAAGTTCTTTAAAACAGATCATCTGAGAATGGCCTATACCTTCCAGAATATTTATGTAGGGCAGAGTCCTTTTGACTCACCGGCACTTTTCTCAATGGTTCCGGCAGCTGAGATCACAGAAGGCTCCTTCTTCCCTGAGGGAGGCATGTTCAGGATAGTTCAGGTCTTACTTGAAGAGGCGCAGAAGAGTGGTGTTAAAATGCATTTTTCTTCTCCCGTGAAACAAATTAAAACTTCAGGTAACAAAGCCCAGGGTATTGTCCTTGAAGATAATACAGTTATTAATGGAGACATAATCCTTGCCAATGCCGACCTTCCTTATGTCTACAGAAAGCTGCTTCCTGACAGAAGAAAAGCTGAAAGGATTGACAGGATGAATTTTTCTGCATCAGCAATCTGTATCCATATCGGACTGGACAAGCAGTACCCTCAGCTGGGGCATCACAGTGTTTTCCTGTCTGATGATTTCAGGCATGGACTCGACATGATATTCAAAGAAAAATCTGTAAGTAAAAATCCCAGTTTCTACCTTCATGCTCCTGCAAAAACCGATCCCTCGGCGGCACCTCAGGGTCATGAGTCATTATCGTTCATCATCGGCGCCGGACATGTCGACAACAGATTTAATCAGGACTGGGAATTTCTGAAAAAGCAATCGCGTGATGCAGTAATTGACAGGCTGAAGAAGTTCGGGCTGACAGATATTGAAGATCATATAAAATTTGAAATCATTTATTCACCCCAGAGCTGGGAGACAGCATGCAATATTACAAGAGGTTCCGTATTCGGGAGTCTTGCCCATAACCTTTTGCAAATGGGTTATTTCAGACCTCACAACAGGCACCGGAAATACAGGAATCTTTATTTTACAGGGGGCAGCACACACCCCGGGAACGGTATACCCAACGTTCTCCTTTCTGCTAAACTTGTTTCTGAACGGATACTGAAAAACATCTGACAAATTATAGCGATCAAAATGAAAAACCTAAGGGATTCCTTTCTGGAAATCCACAACACAATAGACTACAGTAAGATCATAGATCATCCAAATATTCTAATCGCGGCAAATTTCTGGGATAAGGAAAGGTATTGTGCCGCAAAAACCTGTTACAAGTTCATGAGGG
>JAKLFN010000236.1 GCA_022711195.1 Bacteroidota bacterium | reverse complement strand
TCTCATTTGTTTTTCAGCTTCCTTACAACATCAATAACAGTCCCGTCAACCCATTTAATGGCGGCGACTATTCTTTCATCAAATTCAGGTTTCTGAGGTCTTCCGCATATCTTTTCTGCTTCATCCTTCAACTCTTTTATTGCCACTACAGGCAATCCGCTCCCTTTGAGCTTTTTAATAAGATCTTTCCTTAGCGGATTTATCGCAATACCTCTCTCGGTAACAATCACATCGATCAGTTCTCCCGGTCCGCACAATGTCGTGACTTCATCAACAATTACCGGAATACGGTCGCGGAAGAGAGGCACGGGAAGTATGACATTCCGTGCATGAAGGCAGTTCTGCCAGCCACCGATACCATGCAGAAGGTAACCGTCGGAGTGAGTTACGACGTTTGCATTAAAGTTGAGATCGATCTCAGTAGCACCGAGGATCATGATATCCATCATGCTGGTGAGATTGCCCTTAGAATGGTAGTTATAAGCATTAAATACAGGGTAAGGAATATGGTCAGGATTCTTTTCAATCGATTTTACAGCATCAAGGTCGAAAGCCTGGGCATCAAGTATGCAGCCCATCTGGCCCTCCTCGAGCATTTTAACCATGTACCTGGTGCTTCCGCCGAAGCCATATTTCGATTTCCAACCCTTCTTTTTCAGTATCTCGTGAATAAAGACACCTATTGCCAGTGATGTACCTCCTGCCCCAGCCTGCATCGTGACACCATCATGCAGTATTCCTGATTTTTCAAGAAACGAAGCTGTGAGTTCAGCAATAAGTATCCTGTCGGGACTTTTGGTGATCTCAGTTGTGCCTGATACAATTTTCTCAGGAAGACCGATTTTATCAGCCACCACCACATAGTCGACGTAATTACCTTCAATTTCCATTGGGTAACAGGGGAAATCGACAAGATTATCGGTGACAATAATTACTTTGGAAGCATACATGCTGTCAGGTTTGCCATAACCGATTACACCACATGAAGAAGGGCCTCCGGTACCTTTTGCATTTCCAAACTGATCGGCTGTTGGGGCAGCCAGCACAGCGATGTCGATCTTTACCTCTCCATCCTGAATTGCCTGAACTCTTCCCCCGTGTGAACGCAGTACGGCGGTGCCTTTCATCCTTCCTTCAGAGACAAACCTTCCCAGCGGGCCGTTCATGCTTCCTTCTATCCTGTTTATTGTTCCGTCTTCGAGATACTTGATTACAGGGTCGTTGCAGGGGAATGATGCTGAAGGAAACCAGACGAGGTCCTTTACTCCCATCGATGATGCTATCTCAAAAATCTTATTGCTTATAAGGTCGCCGTCGCGCAGGTGATGATGTGTTGAAATGGTCATCCCATCACGAAGTCCGCATTTTCTGAGAGCCTCCTCCAGTGATCCGGTCAGTTTATTTCCATCGGCAGGGAAATCGGCACATGAAGGAATTGGTGGGGCATATTTCAAGCCTGAAGGTCTGTGTTTTCCCACCCCTTTAAACGGGACCACAGCCTGACCGTTAATTTGCAGAGGTACTCTGCGTCCTGCAGCATTTATGACTGTCTTTACTCCCATTTCCTATATTTATTTGAATAAGCAAAATATGTTAAAGCCGGCTACCGTTCTCCGGGTACCGTTTTACGGGCAAGTTCAATTGTTTTCAAAGCCCTTTTTACGACCGGAGCATCAATCATTTTAGAACCTACAGCCACAACTCCTGTACCATTCTTAACCGCCTCCTCATAAGCGGCAACAATCTTCCGGGCTTTTTCAATATCCTGTTCTGTGGGTGCATATCCGTTGTTTATAACCCTTATCTGACGCGGATGAATGCATCCCATACCTTCAAATCCCAGGTTCTTTGATTTAATTACATTTTGTGTTAGCCCTGCAATATCAGCAACATCTGAATACACCGAATCAATAGGCTGAATACCGGCAGCTTTTGCGGCTATGACAATCTGCGATCTTGCGAAGAGTGTTTCTGTACCTTCAGGAGTTCTCTGTATTCCCAGGTCGGCTGTAAGGTCTTCAAGCCCTACAGCTATGGCCACTACACTTTCAGAAGCCATAGCTATTTCATAGCAGTTTGCCACTCCCCTGGCGCTTTCTACAATTGGCATAAGGAATACTTCGTTCCTGATCTTATTCCTCTTCAAAATGGATGTGATCCTGCCTTCTACCTCTCTTACATTTTCTGCCGTTTCACATTTAGGTATAAGTATCAGGTTTACATTTTGTGGTATGACTGATTCCAGGTCGGAAAAGCCTGTCTCGCCCTGGTTTATTCGGACCATTCTTTCTGCGCCTCTGAAATCGATCTGCCGGAGTGCATTCCGTACAAGAATCCTTGCTTCCTCTTTCCTGTCGGGGGCTACGGAATCTTCCAGGTCGAGGATTATCCCGTGTGCCTGGTGGAGGCCTGCATTAATCATCAGCCCCGGATTATTTCCCGGGAGATAGAGTCTTGAGAACCTGGTCCTGCCCGCAGAAGTTTTATAAAGGTTTTCTTTCAGCATTTCAGGAAGGTACTCCGATTCTGTACCCGTCATACTGCGTACAGCAGCTTCAAGACGGGCCATAATAACGAATGGAAGGGCTCCTGAATCATTGATATCCACCTTCGCATTTTTTATTCCATAGAAATGAAGCATCTGACGACAGAGGTCTTTTATCGATTCTCCATACAGCGATTTGACTTTCGATTTCAGGTCGAAGGCTATCCCTCCTCTCTGAGCCGGCTCCAGAATAATCTGGCAATCGGATCTAACTTTGGGTCCGGCATTGCCGGCAGATACCTTTTTCATCTCCAGTTTGTCAGGTGGTTAATATCAAAATTAAGAAAATTAGCCGAGATAGCTCAGCAGTATTCCTGCTGCGATGGCAGATCCTATTACGCCTGCAACGTTGGGGCCCATAGCATGCATCAACAAGTGGTTCGTTTTATCAGCCCTTAATCCTTCCATTTCAGATACCCGGGCGCTATCTGGTACCGCCGATACACCAGCATTTCCAATTAGCGGATTTATCTTCTCACCATCGGGGAGAAAGAGGTTCATGAGCTTGGCAAAGAGGACACCGCCCAATGTTGCAAAGGCAAAAGCACATGCTCCGAGGACAAATATCATTACCGATTCTTTTGTCAGGAAGACATCGGCCTGTGTGGATGCGCCGACTGTAAGCCCGATAAGAATTGTAACTATGTCGATAAGTGAATTACGTGCTGTTTCAGCAAGTCTCTTAGTCACTCCTGATTCTTTAAGCAGGTTTCCAAAGAAGAGCATCCCCAGAAGCGGCAGGGCGCTGGGTGAAATGAAACATGTGAGAAGTAATCCAAAAATTGGAAATAGAACTTTTTCAGTCTTTGTGACTACCCGCGGGGGTTTCATCCTGATGAGACGTTCTTTCTTTGTTGTGAGCAGCCTCATAATGGGCGGCTGAATTACCGGAACCAGCGCCATATAAGAATAGGCTGCAATTGCAATGGGACCTATAAGATTTTTCACTGTGGTACCGTCAGGAAGTATATTCATTCCATTGGCGAGCCGCGATGAAAGAAAAATAGCGGTAGGTCCGTCAGCACCACCAATAATGCCAATTGCGCCTGCCTCCGGC
>JAKLFN010000235.1 GCA_022711195.1 Bacteroidota bacterium | reverse complement strand
GCAAAAAGGAATCCTCGTATTGTTGCTCCTCCGAAGAAGAACATTGCTATCAGAACGAGCAACGAGGTCATACCGGTGTTAATGGTACGGCTGAGGGTATCGTTAAGAGCCATGTTAAGGACTTCTTTTGTTGGCCGTTTACGATGGAGCGGAAGGAATTCCCTTACCCTGTCGAACACAACCACTGAGTCGTTGATTGAATAACCAATAACAGTAAGGATGGCGGCGATGAATGCCTGGTCGACTTCCATTGAGAAAGGCAGAATGCCCCAGAATATTGAGAAAATACCAATAACTATCAGTGTATCATGCGCAAGGGCAACAACAGCACCCAGTCCATACTGCCAGTTCCTGAACCTCATGAATATGTACAGGAACATGAATAACAGCGAAATACCTACAGCCCAGAATGCCTTGTTCTTGATATCACTTGCAATAACAGGTCCTACAGTCTCCGAACTCTTCACATAATCGTTAAGGAATTTGTCGAGTGAAAGGTTATCGCTGATTACTGGTTTCAGACCTTCATAAAGGAGTGATTCAATCTCATCATCTACACCGGTTTCATTGATCTTGTATTTGGTTGTGATCTTCACCTGGTCATCGCTTCCGAAGATTACCACCTGAGGAGCCTCTCCAAATTTAACCTGGAGAGCATTTGCGATATTTTCTGTTTCGACCGGTTGATCGAATCTTACAACATAAGTGCGGCCACCCGTGAAATCAATACCAGGATTAAGGCCTTTTACGAACAGTGATGCGATACCGATAATGGTAAGACCTATTGAAACAGCATAGAATATCTTTCTTTTACCCATGAAATCGACATGAGTGTTTCTGAGAATGCTTTCAGTGATCCTGATCGAGAAGGTAAGGTTGGCATTCCTTTTCAGCATAGTGTCATATATCAGCCTCGTTATAAATATAGCTGAAAAGAGGGATGTGAAAATTCCAATAACGAGAGTTGTGGCAAAACCTTTAATTGGACCGGTACCGACGATCATCAGGACTACCCCGGTGATAAGAGTCGTAATGTTGGAGTCGAGAATTGCCGACATGGCTCCCTTGTATCCATCCGAAATTGCAAGTTTTACTCCCTTGCCTCCCCTTAGTTCCTCCCTGATCCTTTCATAAATAAGAACGTTGGCATCGACCGACATACCCATTGTCAGAACAATACCGGCGATACCCGGGAGTGTCAGAACAGCTCCCATCGAAGTCGTTACACCCAGCAGCAGTATTACGTTTGCCACAAGTGCAATGTCAGCTACGGTGCCGGCGCTCTTACTGTAGTAGAAGATCATGTAAAGAAGAACTATAAAGAAGGCTATCACGAAGGATGTCATTCCTGAATTGATGGCTTCCTTGCCAAGTGTGGGACCAATGATTGTCTCCGAGATAATTGTTGCAGGAGCAGGCATCTGTCCCGATTTAAGGATATTTGCCAGGTCGTCGGCTTCCTCAATGGTAAAGTCTCCGGTAATTTCAGTATTACCTCCTGGTATCTCTCCCTGCACTCTGGGATATGAACGGACATAACCATCAAGAATGACTGCAATACACCTGTCGATATTATCTCCTGTGATCTTCTGCCATGTTTTTGCACCTGCAGGTGTCATCGAGAAGTCTACCTTAACTTCACCGGTAAGGGTTGTTGATGGCCTGGCTCCGCTTATCACTTCTCCGCTTAAGGGAGGAAGTCCGGTGGTTGTAGTTACCCTTATAGTATGAAGTTCGTATAATGTACCAGTCTTATCATATTTATAAGGATTCTGGCTCCAGTAGAATCTTATATCACGCGGGAAGAGCGCTTTTATCTGGTTCATTTTCAGATACCTGTTAACCTTCGCGGTATCAATCCCGAGGCTGAGGCCTATCATGCTCGATGGGACGGGTTGTCCGGCTTCATCAACGCGGGGACTCAGGACCCCGAAGAGTGGATTCTGAAGGTTGAATTCTTCACGTGTTGCAGCAGTTGCAGCTTTGGCGGTATCCTTGCCCAGGAGGTCGATAAGAGCCTGGTCGGCCTGTGCAGTTGTATCGGAAGCTGCTGACTGTTCACCCTGCGGAGTGACAGCAGTTGACGGCACAGTGCTGATCTGTAATGTTTTCAGAAGGTCGTTAGCCTGGACAAGCATCCCGATCACTTCTGTATTATCATAAGTTTCCCAGAATTCAAGGTTAGCAGTTCCCTGGAGAAGTTCTCTTACACGTTTCTGGTCCTTCTGTCCGGGAAGCTCAATAAGAATCCTTCCCTTGGTGGCAAGTTGGGTAATGTTTGGCTGAACAACTCCGAACCGGTCGATTCTTGAACGCAGAATATTGAAGGCATTCTCGATGGCGCCTGTAACTTCTTCATCGAGGATTTTAAGCATCTGCTCATTGGTTGTATTGAAGTTGACCTTGTCCTTCAGCTTATATGCAAAAATAGCTGACATATTCTGGTTTGGCCCGACCTCCTGGAATGCTCTTCCGAAAAGTGTCAGGTAATCGGCCTGTGGCTGTTCTGTCTGAAGCTCTTTTGCACGCTTAAGGGCCGCGTTGAATGTAGCATCGGTTGAGTTGTTCGACAGCGCCCTGAGGATATCCTGTACCGAAACTTCGAGGATAACGTTCATACCGCCCTTGAGGTCGAGGCCGAGGTTTATCTCCTTCTTCTGTGCTTCCTTGAATGTTTTGCCAAGGTAACTCCATTTCTCTTTCGGCAGCGATGCGATGGAATCGAGATAATTGGTTTCCTTTACCAGGTTACCCTGTGCAAATTCCTTTGCATCCTTTTTTACAAGGTATGTAGCTCCTGTAAATGAAAGCTGATAAATGGTAACCAGGGCCAACGCTATCGCTAGAGTGATTATTGCCGCTTTATTCTGCATCTGACTTTATTTTGAATTATTGTGTAAATAATTGTTAATCCGTGAATCGAGGCGCAAATATATTAATTTTTTACAAAAAAAAGGCTGAATAGCAATATCCAGCCTCCTGAAAATATATTGATTTTTGTTAATCGAGCAGCATTTCATAATCCGTTTCAAGCGGTTTCTTGTTCAGGAAGTCGTACAGAGCAAGGGAACGGATATTGAAAAAGTAATTCCAGTAGTTCTGCAAAGCCTGAACATAAGCTCTTTTGTTCTGGTCTTTCTTGGTATCGGCATTATTTAGTTCCAGCACGGCGATCTTGCCAATCAGGAACCTCTGTTTTGTCACTTCATACATTTTCATTGCCACGGTGTCAGATTTGGCTGCTATAGCAACCTGTTCTGCCTGCAGGTTGAACTGTTCCACGTCGAGTGACAGGTTCTGGTCAAAGTCGACGCGCGATTGCTCAGCCTGCACCTGGGCAAGTTCCAGCGACGACTGTGCCATTTTATATTTGCCCCTGCCCAAACCCCAGTCGAGTATTGGCAGTGTAAATCCCAGCCTGACAGTCTGCTGCTGGTTCGACTGTGCATAGGCGTTGGCAAACACTGGGTCCTGGTCGCGTAAACCGAATGATGCCGTGAGGTTTGCATTAAGCCCCTTCTCGGCTTTTGCCTGTGCCACACTGCTCTGTGCCTGAAGGAGTGTCAGCTGCTGACTGAGCATCTCAGGGTTATTGGAATGTGCAAGGTCAAGCACT
>JAKLFN010000234.1 GCA_022711195.1 Bacteroidota bacterium | reverse complement strand
AAAGGCTGGCAGCAAAATCGCCGCGGCCGCTCTTCATCGATGCATACACCGACTGGTGCGGCTGGTGCAAAAAGATGGATAACGACACCTTCAGTAACCAGGTGATTGCAGATATTCTCAATAATAAATTCTATGCAGTCAAGTTTGACGCTGAAGGCAAGGAAAAAGTAACATTCATGGGACAGGAGTTCACAAATGACGGCAAATACGGAAGAGCTCATCAGCTGGCTGTTGCCCTGCTACAGGGACAATTATCTTACCCCACAGTGGTGTTTATGCTCAGGAATGAAGATAATAAATTCGAGGTTGCACCGGTGCCAGGCTATAAACAGCCACAGGAAATGGAGGTGCTTCTTTCATATTTTGCCGACAACAACTATAAGGGAAAAACCTGGGAAGAGTTCCAGAAGACTTTTGTGGGTAAGGTGAAGTAGGTGCCGGGTGCTGGGTACTGGGTGCCGGGTGCCGGGTAGAATTAGAAATAAGTTATTTCGAAAGCATATAGTTTGAAGGAAGCTGCATTATCTCTCCATACTGGTAAACCAGTTTTCGGGATATAAAAACAGGCTTCTCCCCCATCATTATAGATATCTTAACAACATCGGGGATCCTGTAAAAGAGCCTTTCGGCTTTCTGTCCCGGTGTTTCTGAAGTATTGTTCGACAGAATTGTCAGATCTTTGGTCTTCTGTTCAGGGGCAAGGAGCATCTCTACTTTTGTACCGCAATCTTCTGCTCCGGCGCAGGGTCCGGAATCTTCAGCGAAGGAAAATAGCGGGAAAGTGGTCCTGGGACTTTCCCTGTCAGGGATGACCTGGAAAGTAAGAACTCTTTTTTCCGTATACTCCTTCCCGGTAAATAATTCAAGATACTCTTTTTCAAGCCTGTTAATCTCGTTTATGGCAGCATCGCTCTGCGGAAAAACGTTAGCTTCACCTGTAAGAATAAGTATCCTGCCGTCGCGAAGCTCCATAATGCGTCTTGCCGTTCGCTCTGCCAGCTGTTCTGTCGAAAGCTTCTTTTTCTTTTCAACAAGATAAGGCACCCTGATATATGTATCGTTCATGCTTACACGACGATATGCGGTGTCGGAACGTGAAAGAAAATACTCGTCGGATCCCAGATCATGCGTACGGAAACCGGGAGACTCAGATAATGTTCCGGGCAGCAGACTGATACTTTTTGTACCTGCACCCGGATTAATATCCATAATAAGTCCCTCATTCCTGAGGGTGATAAGATTTGTGCCAAAAGATGATAAGGTTTCAACAAGATAATATTCAGACGGATCGGCTTCCTCATGCGATTCGACAGTAATGCCTGTAAGCCTCCATTGTTCTTTTTCCTTCAGAACAACATCTGATAATCCCAGCATATCTTCAGCGTAGGCGGCATAAGGACCAGGCATAGAAACTTTCCTTTCCATTTCAGCCCTGACAGTGAGAATTGTCCTTGGCAGGGAGTATAAAAGGCTTCCTCCTCTCAGCTTTGATGTATCGGACAAATGATAAACTGATACACCTGAAGCAGGGATCTTCTTATTTGCGGTGCACGAAGCTGTAAATAGAACTACCGCTGTTACTGCCAGTACTGAAATATTTCTTTTCATAAAGCCCATTTTTTATTGCCGGGTAAAGTTATAACGTTGTTTTTATTCTCTTATTCTGTTAAATGCATGGCTCAGCGAATCGATGATCGCAGTGGCTGTCAGCGCCTCGGCAGAGGACCGTTCGAGGGCGATGTCGCCGGCAAGTCCGTGGATAAAAACACCTGTTATTGCCGCATCACCGGGTTTATAACCCTGTGCCAGCAGAGAAAGTATGATACCTGTCAATGTATCACCGCTGCCGGCAGTAGCCATTCCTGAATTTCCTGTGCTGTTGAACCAGACCATTCCGTCGGGCATGGCGATCGCAGTATGTGCACCTTTCAGAACCACTATGCACTTATATTCTGAAGAAAAGTTCATTAAGAGATTCAGCCTCTCATAGGAATTCGTTGTTTTTCCTGCAAGTCGTTCGAACTCCTTAGGGTGAGGTGTAAGTATTGAATAGGGAGGAAGGTCTTTCAGCCAGCTCTTGTTCTCCGAAAGGATATTCAGTGCATCGGCATCAGCTACCAACGGCTTTCTTAAGCTCAAAATGAAATTATGGAGGGCTGACCCGGTCTCATTCTCCGTTCCCATTCCCGGACCGATACCGGCGGCTGTATAGTTAGAAGTGTCGCATGTGCCGGTAATATAACTGCCTCCACGATCGTGAATTGCCATTGCCTCGGGTACTGAACACTGTAGTATCAGGCCCCCTTTTGAAGGTATATGGCAGGTCAGAAGTCCGATGCCTGAATGAAGAGCAGCCCTGGCGCCCAGGATAATTGCGCCCATCCGGCCATAAGACCCACCCACCAGCAGTCCGTGCCCGTAAGTGCCCTTGTGATCAAACTTTCCGCGCTTTTTAAGAAGAGGCTTTACATCTGATATGCATGTAAAACGGAATGGAGATACCAGTGATTCAGTAATTTCGCGATGAAGGCCAATGGGAAGCAGCTCCCAGCTCCCTGTAAACTGGTCATTTTCGGGAAACATGAATGCAAGCTTGGGGAATTGAAAGGAAAGGGTAAATGATGCCCTTACAATCGCTGAACGGTCGTTGAGGCTGTTGTCTTCACAAAACAATCCTGAAGGAATATCAACAGAAACAACGGTGCATCCTGATGCGTTTATGCTCTTTACCACTAAGGCCGATATCCCTGACAGGGGTTTTGACAACCCCGATCCGTAGAGTGCATCGACGATTATTGATTCTCCGGGAATGACAGGAACCTGGGTTTCATCTTCAATAATTATATATGGGACATTTGTCTCCTTCAGAAGACTTAATCTGTTGGCTTCCCTGTCGGCGGAGCATCGTGAAGAGTCGCCGGCGGAATATACTTTCACTGAGTAATTCGCTGCCGAAAGCATCCGGGCCAGGGCCAGGCCGTCGCCGCCATTGTTCCCGGGTCCTGCGAAAACAACAACAGGCGACGACGTACTGAAACGGGAGGTAAACCATTCTGCCAATTTCCCTGCAGCCCTTTCCATAAGGCCGGTTGAGGAAACAGGCTCATTCCTGATTGTATAATCGTCGATCTGTCGTATCTGTTCGCACCGGAAAATCTTCATTCTGCAAACCCATTATTCCACAAATTTAAACTCTTCAACCATTAATAAAAAAAGATTGATATATTTGTTTCGGGTGGCGGTTACGCATCAGCACACCCGGTAACGAATTAATAACTACTAATAAAATAACGACTATGCTAAAGAATCATCCAAAAGGACTTCTGGTAGCCTTTTTTTCAAACATGGGCGAGAGGTTCGGCTTTTACACAATGATGGCCATCCTGGTATTGTTCCTTCAGGCCAAGTTCGGTCTTTCTGCAGAAAAAGCCGGCGGCATTTACAGCTGGTTCTATTTCAGCATCTATGCACTTGCCCTGATTGGAGGTATCCTGGCTGACTCAACAAAGAAATATAAGCTGGTGATCCTTGCCGGTATCGTAATTATGTTCGCAGGATACATCGTTATGGCTGTACCCGGAATGACATTGACAATAACAATTATTGGTCTTTTTACAATTGCCCTGGGAAATGGCTTGTTTAAAGGCAACCTTCAGGCAGTTGTCGG
>JAKLFN010000233.1 GCA_022711195.1 Bacteroidota bacterium | reverse complement strand
CCAGGCATACGGTTATAACTTGCCGTTCGTTGCAGGGCAGACTGTCGCTTACGGGCTCACAAAGGAGGAAGCATTGCAGACCGTCACGCTTAATAATGCAAAAATTCTTGGTATTGAAAATGTTACTGGTTCGCTGGAAGTCGGAAAGGATGCCAATATCGTCGTTTCAACAGGCGATATTCTCGACATGATGACGAATAATGTGGAATATGCATTCATCAATGGCAGGAGCATAAGTCTCGACAATAAGCATAAACAACTTTACAGGCGATTTAAGGAGAAGTACAGCCAAAAGAAAGCAGAATAGTAACAAAATAAATACGGAATTTCACTGATGGTTTTACCCCCCTGCCCCCCTAAAGGGGGGTTGTAATTCAGTTTGATTTTAGCCCCCCTTCAGGGGGGATGGGGGGTGAAACAGAGAAGCAGCAGGAATGGGGGGTAAACCGAAATGCAGCAGGGACGTTAGGAAATTGGAGTATAAGTGGTTTAAATTCCACTTATTAATCTTCACCTTAATTTTGTTAATTTTGCTTCTTATTTAATAACCGGATGAAGATCATTTTGCTGGGAACCGCGCATCCTTACAGGGGTGGACTGGCATCGTACAATGAACGCCTTGCCAGACAACTCATATCTGAAGGACATGATGTTCATATCTTTACTTTCACTCTCCAGTATCCGAAGATTTTCTTTCCCGGAAAAACCCAGTTTACCGATAGTCCGGCACCCGAAGGGATCAAAATAACAAGACTGCTAAGTTCTGTCAACCCGTTCAGCTGGTTCAAAACGGGAAAAAGGATAAGGAATGAAGCCCCTGATATACTTTTGATCAAGTACTGGCAGCCTCTTATGGCTCCATGCTTTGGGACAGTAGCACGTCTCTCAAAAAGCAAGCGGAAAGCAAAAACCAGGGTTATATGTATATTCGATAATGTTATTCCTCATGAGAAGAAACCATTCGACAGGCTTCTTACAACATATTTTACCCGGAGTATTGATGGTGCTATTGTTATGTCGCAAAGTGTCGGCGAAGATCTTAAGTTATTCCGCACAGATATCCCGGTAAAGTACAATCCTCATCCGCTGTATGATAATTACGGAGATATTCTTCCCAGGGAAGATGCCATAAGAAAACTCGGTCTCCCTGAAGGATATTCATTCCTTCTCTTTTTCGGATTTATAAGGTCATATAAAGGTCTGGATATTCTTTTACGGGCTTTTGGAGATGCAAGACTTAGAAAATTCAGGCTTAAGCTGATAATTGCCGGGGAGTTTTATGAAAATGATATTCCTTACCGCAAGCTTATCAAAGATCTCGATCTTGAAAACCATGTTGTTCTTTTCGACCGTTTTATAAAAGAGGATGAAGTCGCAATGTTTTTCAGTGCGGCCGATCTGGTCGTCCAGCCTTACAGGAGCGCCACCCAGAGCGGAGTTACCCAGATAGCATATCATTTCGGTAAACCGATGCTGGTCACTGATGTAGGCGGATTGAGTGAAATAGTTGTAAACGGTAAATGCGGATATGTAGTCAGACCTGATCCGGAAAATGTTGCAACGGCAATTTTTGACTATTTTAGCAACAACAGGAAATCTCAGTTTACAGAGTATGTAAAACAGGAGAAATCGAAATTCACCTGGAACAATCTGGTCAATTCAATTACTGAAGTATACAAAACTCCTAATTCTAAACTCTAAACTCCAAACTCCAAACTCCAAACTCCAAACTCCAAACTCCAAACTCCAAACTTGCAACTATGATCTACAGAAGCAAAGCCCCCTTACGTCTCGGCCTCGCTGGAGGCGGAAGTGATGTATCTCCATATTCAGAGATGTTCGGAGGGGCTGTTTTAAATGCAACAATTGATCAGTATGCATATTGTACAATTGAGGAGACTGATGATAATACAGTTATTCTTAAAGCTGCTGATCTTGATATGTCCAGAAATTACAAGTCAGCCTTGACTCTGCCTTCAGACGGGAGTCTGGATCTTCATAAGGGAGTGTATAACAGGATAATAAAGGATTTCAGGATTACTGAACCCTTGTCCTGCAGGATCACAACATGGTGTGATGTTCCTCCGGGAAGCGGTCTGGGAACTTCGTCAACAATGGTTGTGGCAATAATTAAAGCATTTACCGAATGGCTCAACCTCCCGCTTGGTGATTATGATACAGCTTACCTTGCCTACCGGATTGAACGAATTGACCTTGGCCTGAGCGGTGGTAAACAAGATCAGTATGCAGCGACATTCGGGGGATTTAATTTTATAGAATTCTCAAAGGATGAGAGGGTTATTGTGAATCCTCTCAGGATGAAGAGATGGATCATAGATGAATTGGAAGCCTCAATGGTACTTTTTTATACCGGGGAATCAAGATCGTCGGATAAGATTATCAGGGAGCAGCAGGAGAATACCCGGAAAGGGAAAAAACTTCCTGTTGAGGCTACTCATCGCATAAAGGAGAATTCTTATCTGATGAAAGACCTTTTGCTTAAAGGTGAGATAATCCAATTTGCAAAAGCCCTGGGAAAAGAATGGGAGAACAAGAAAAAGATGGCTCTCTCAATATCAAATGAACATATTGAGAAAATCTATAATGCTGCAATGGAAGCAGGAGCGTACGGAGGGAAAGTTTCTGGTGCCGGTGGGGGAGGCTTTATGTTTTTCATGACAGATCCTGCAAAGCGACTGGACCTGATAAATGCTCTTGGCCGGTTTAATGGCAGGGTGGTGAATTTTCATTTCAGTGAGAATGGCTGCCAGGGCTGGCGGATTGACGAAGAATGAGTGGGAGATGGGGAGAAGGGGAGAGGGGGTGAAGAAAAGACTGCTAACTTTCTTTTTTGCGCAGAGCTCTGGGCGGGAAAGTGCTAGCCGACTGCCAACTGCCAACTGCCAATTGCCAACTTTAAGATGAGCGATAATCTAAGTTAACTTATTGAAATAATGGAGGCAATCATACTGGCCGGAGGGATGGGAACTCGTCTGAAAGATGTGATCCCCAGTATTCCCAAACCGATGGCTCCTGTTGCAGGGAAACCGTTCCTGTATTATATTTTTGACTGGATAAGAGAATACCCGATTGATAGAATCATTTTGTCAGTGGGTTATAAGGCTGAGAGTATCAGTAAATATTTTGGTAATTCAGTTTTTGATATTCCCGTGGAATATGTTGTTGAGAAAAAGCCTCTGGGGACCGGCGGAGCTTTGAAACTGGCATCAGAGAGGGCAGAAGGTAATAATATTCTGATAGTGAATGGAGATACCTGGTTTCCGGTAGATATCAGTAAGCTAACTGCATTTCATATTGAAATTGACAGCAAATTTACTGTTGCTCTGAAAAGGATGACTGATTTTGACAGATACGGGACTGTAGAGCTGGATAATAATAAAATTCTGAGATTCAATGAAAAAAGGTATTGCAGCGAAGGGCTGATTAACGGAGGAATTTATATTGCAAAAAGAAGATTTATCAAATCGTGGCAGATGCCGGATAAGTTTTCTCTTGAGAAAGATATTCTCGAAAAAGAAGCCGGGAAATCAATCCTTAAAGGAATAGTCTTCGATGAGCCCTTTCTGGATATTGGTGTTCCGGAAGATTACATGAGAGCTGAATCAATAATTCGAACAGGAACCTAATTGAGTTTAAGTATACCCTGCACCCT
>JAKLFN010000232.1 GCA_022711195.1 Bacteroidota bacterium | reverse complement strand
TCCCAGGCGCAGCAATACAGCCAGCCTTATATCATTGGGGGAGAGGTCAGGATTAAGCTGGACTAGCCTTCCGATAAAATCCTTGTGCATCCGTTCAATCCTGATATTAAAGTCCTCAACCTTGTCGGCAAAGCTCATCCTCTGCCTGATGTCCAGTTCAAGCTTCCTGAGCTTCTCATCCCTTGCTTCAGATCTCTTCTCGTTGAGTACTGCCTTTATGGTCCCTGCAATCTTCCCGAAGTACTCCTTTTGTTCAACTATGTTCATTGCATAATTGATAAGTTCCCTTCTCTTGTTCTCAATTTCGTTCTGCAGATATAGGTTTTCCGTCTGCATTGCACGTACTCCGGCATCAGTCAGGGCCTTCCTGGCTATATTTGTTACCTTCTCCTTTTCCAGTAATTCCTTTTCCGTTGCAAGACGCTTCTTCTGCTGGCTGAAGGAATAGGTTATCACGATCGAAAGCACCGCAAGAACAATCAGGGATATTCCAGGCCAGATAAGGTTGATGTGCCTTGCTGTTTCTGATGCCACCGCACCTGCTGTTGCTGCCATATCAGCTGTCGAACCGTCTGCGCCAACTGCCGTGCCAACATTGAGGTTGAAAAGGTTTTTCACGAAGAAGAGAGCGAGGAAGGAGAGAAGCCCTGCAGCAATCGGGGTGAGCACCCATCCGTAAGCAATACCTTTAATCGTCTTGAATTTGATCTCATTTACCCCCTTTATCATTCCAATGCCGATAATTGACCCCACGATTACCTGTGAGGAAGAAACCGGTACAAGGGGCACTGGTGGCAGGCCCAGGCTCTGTAAAAACTCGGAAAACGCCGTTGATGAAAAGACGAAGAGAACAACTGCCTGTGATAGTACAGTCACAATGGCTGCTTCGGCAGAGAGGGCCATGATACCGTTGCCTACCTGCATCATCAGCCCCTTGCTGTATGTTAGGATTCCCACGGCTATTGCAATGCCCCCCAGCAGAAAAAGAACCTGCAGACCGTCAAGTCTGAATATGCCCATGTCAATTACTACATTGGGTGCCGAACCGGCAAAAACACCCATCACGTTGGCAATATTATTTGCTCCAAGACTGTAAGCGCCAAATGCACCTACTATTAACAGAGCCCATTTGATATACACATCCAATACGACGAGGTGTATCTGAAGTTTCTTGAGCAGAGCCCTGAGCAGCATATAAAAGAATGCCGAGAATATGGCGCCAATTACCGGGCTAACCACCCATGTGGTCAGAATTGTAGTCAGAATCTTTACGTCAGTGCTGTGGCCGGTGAACAGATTCCACCCGATTATGGCTCCTACTATGGCCTGGGTCGTCGAAACAGGGAGCAGAGCCCTTGTCATGAGAAAAACCACGATAGCAGCAGAAAGGGCAACGGTAAAAGCTCCAGGCAACGCATCCACCGAACCGAGCTGACTGAGAGTATTTGTGGTACCGCTTCCCTGCAGCGTGGCGCCGATTATAACAAAAATGCCGGCAACCAGGGCGGCCGTCCGGAATCTGATCATCTTTGACCCGACGGCAGTTCCAAATATGTTTGCTGCATCATTGGCACCCAATGACCATCCAAGAAAAAGCCCGCTTGTGATAAAAAAGAAAAACACTGCTGGTGATTTGCTTTATATTGTACGCTTGATTGCCATGATTGAAAGCAGATCGGCAACCTTCTCAGCCGTATCCGATACTGTCTCGATGTGAAGGGTGAAATAACGTAAATGGAACTTCTCGCTTAACCTGAGGCCGGTCATCTGCCTGAATACCTTTCTCTTGATCGCGTCGGCCAGTTTATCCGCCTCCTTTTCATAGAAATAAACCCTGTGTATCTGATCCTTCACAGTTTCAGGGGTTCTGAAGTAGGCCCTGGCTGCAGGAATAACCGCAGACACCGATGAAACACACATATCCGTGAGAAGAATAAGGTCCTGATTCATCTCCGCCGGAATATTCGGAACCTCAACATCAAACTGGAATAGATTTTTCTTGGCCGTGTCAATGATATTGTCCATCTCCTCAAGCAACCTTAATATGTCTCCTCTGACCTGCGGCATAAGGGAGTGGGCATAAAGCTTGTTCTCTATTTCCCGTCTCAGATTGTCTGCATCAGCCTCGAGCTTTGCCATGGTGGCAATATTATTATTGAAAGCCTCCTGATTACCGTGCAGGTAGTTTGTGACACCCTCCTTGAAGACAAGAACGCCTTCATCAATCGTATTGAAGAAAGTCTCGATCGCACTGATCACATTGGTTGCATTTTTGAAAAAAGCCATCCTGTAACTCTATCTTTAAACGCCAAAGTTAAATCAATAACTTTACTGCATTTACTTTTCCAGGATATAGTTTAAGTGTGATGATGTCAGACATCTGTAGAGTTATTCATAATTACTTATTGATTGTATATCATCATGTTAGAAAAAATATACAGATTTAATGTAGTGTATTATAGACCGTGATTCTACTTATTGTAGTGCTACAGTATAGATATTTGGGGGCAGGAAATAAGTACTGAAAGTCTCTACATCGGAGTTAATTTTTAAATATTTCTGTTAAATATGAAGCAATATGAATTTTTCACTACTTTTACATTGAAATTATGAACGCCAATTACAAATACAACTATTCGTTTTATTTTTTCTTTTACCGCAGGGCGAAAGGGACCGAATAGTTGTATATCTGAATAAGAAATAGAATATGATGAAACAGGTCCCGTGAAAGCGGGACTTTTTTTTTACACAAAGCGAAATGAAACAGACCAAATCGAAAATCAGTGTGGCCATCCAGGGCATCCGGGGCTCCTTTCATGAGTTAGCTGCTGTGGAATATTTCAGTGACAGCGAGATCGAAGTAGTGCCATGTGACACCTTCAGCGATCTCTTCGCATTACTGTCCGATGGAAGGGCTGACTTCGGCATAGTTGCCTTCGAAAATTCGGTGGCTGGCAGCATACTGCCCAACTATGAGCTTCTGCGCCGCTCCGGGCTGCCAGTTACAGGGGAGATTTGCATCCGGGTCCGGCAGAACCTGGTGGCATTGCCAGGCCAGCAACTGTCGGATATCAGGGAGATACACTCACACCCGATGGCGATACAGCAGTGTTCTCTCTTTGTTAATGAGATGAGGCAGCGCGGAGTCAAGGTAGTAGAAGCTGTTGACACTGCCCTCAGCGCCCGAATCATCAGCGAGGAGCATCAATACGGATCAGGGGCCATTGCAAGCAGCAGCGCTGCCGGAATCTACAGTCTGTCGATACTGCAGAAGGAGATAGAGGATGACAGCCTGAATTTCACCCGTTTTCTGATCATATCAGGCAGGGGTATGGCCTCTGTCGAAGGCAGAAAACCGGCAGGATCCGATAAGGCGATGGTATGCTTCTCCCTTCCGCATAAAGTAGGCTCGCTGTCCCAGGTGCTTTCGGTACTTGCATTCTACCAGATCAGTCTTACAAAGATCCAGTCGCTGCCGATTGTAGGAAAACCGTGGGAATACATGTTCCATATAGACCTGATTTACAGCGATTACAACAGATACCGCCAGGCACTTGATGCGATACGTCCGCTTACTGAAGGGCTGGAGGTAGTGGGTGAGTTCAGACACGGGCTCATGCCTTACGAAACGGGAAGAAACTAGTCAAACAAAAGAGAATATGGATAATCCGCTTATCAAAGCAGCAACACGTAC
>JAKLFN010000231.1 GCA_022711195.1 Bacteroidota bacterium | reverse complement strand
TCAGAAAAGACCATTAATGTCATCATCAGCAATATAACCTGTATCTTCTGCCAGTTCAGATCTTCGGGATGCTTCAACGGCCATCCTGTCACAAATCTCATTTTCAGGATTATTGTTGTGCCCCCTGATCCAGACGAATTTCACCTTATGCTTCCTGTAAACCTCCAGGAAACGGATCCACAGGTCCGGATTCTTTTTCTTTTTGAATGCCTTTAATTCCCACTGGAACACCCATCCTTTTTCCACAGAGTCAGCGACATATTTAGAGTCGGTGTAAACGGTTACGATGCTTCCCGGTCTTTTGAGCGCTTCAAGGCCGACTATTACTGCAAGCAGTTCCATCCTGTTGTTAGTTGTTAGCCTGAATCCTTCAGATTTCTCGAGGCGGTGAGCACCTGATTTAAGGACTACACCATAGCCTCCCGGACCGGGATTACCGCTTGATGCGCCGTCGGTGTATATAATGATCTCATTTGACATGTGGCAGGACAATACCTGTATTTGTCATAAAGAGCTTTATGGCAATTGAAAGAAGGATTACCCCGAATACTTTCTTGAGTATCTGCAAGCCTCCCTGCCCGAGAATCTTTTCAAAGGTCGATGTCAGCCTCAATACCAGGTAGACGGCAACCATATTGAGCAGCAAGGCAATGAATATATTGATTGTATAGTATTCAGCTTTCAGGGAGAGGATGGTAGTTATAGATCCTGCACCTGCAATAAGAGGAAATGCTATCGGGAAGATTGCACCATTGCCATGTGCATCCTGGCTGAAGATCTGTATGCCAAGGATCATTTCCATAGCGATAAGGAAAATAATGAATGCCCCGGCAATAGCAAACGATGAGACGTCGATCCCAAAAACACCCAGTAACGGTGTGCCTATTAACAGGAAAGCAAGGAAAATGGCCAGGGAGGTCATTGTTACCTTTGCCGATTTAATCTTAACGCCTTTCGATTTAAGGTCAACAATAATAGGTATTGATCCGGGAATGTCTATGATGGCAAAGAGAACCATAAAGGCTGCTAATATTTCTTTAAGACTCAGGTGCATAGACAAAATTTTTGCAAATATAAAAAAATTCCCCCTCTTCGCATACAGCAAGGAGGGGGAACTCATAGATGGATGGAGGTCACTCCACTATTGTCATCTCATCGACAAGGTGTTTTGCTCCGGCATATATATCCATTGTCCATAGTACATACCTGATATCAACAACAATTGTTCTCTGAAGCTCGGGTTCATAGTATACATCGCCGCTCATGGCTTCCCAGTTACCGTCAAATGCAAGACCAATAAGATGTCCGTTTGCATTCAGCACAGGGCTGCCCGAGTTTCCTCCTGTAATATCGTTGGTCGTCAGGAAGCAAACCGGCATATAACCTTTTGGTGATGCATATCTGCCGAAATCCTTTTTATTATTAAGGTCAATCAGTCTCTGCGGCAGGTCAAACTCATAATCACCAGGCTTGTATTTATCAACAACTCCCTGCAGGGTAGTATAATATTTATATGTCACGGCATCCTTGGGATCATAGTCCTGTATCGTTCCGTAGGTAAGCCTCATTGTTGAGTTTGCATCGGGATAGAGTGTTTTTTCCGGGATCATCTCACGCAGAGCTGCTACCCAGAGTCTCTGGCCGGTTAACAGGTCGCCATCAAATTTTCCCCGTTCTGCAGAAACGTTTTGTGCTACTTTGCTTATCGAACTGAATACAACCAGAACAGGATCATTTTCAAGGACCTTCAGTACCGGCTTATCGAGGAATGCTTTGAGCTTTGACTCGCTGGCAAAGATCGATTTCTGGAACATATTGTCTACAAACTTGTCAATGTCGCCCTTGAATTTCTTATCCACGATAGTCGTGTAGAAATCAGGATGGTACTTGACAGGAACGTCTGCCCTGTATAATTTGAGCATTGCTTTTGTAGACTTCTGGTCGGTAGGAGAGCTGTAATCCTTGTATAATTCAGCAAGGTTTTCTTTTATTGCTTTTGTGGCTTCGGCAATTTCATCAGTCTTGCCTCCCTTTAGAGCCGGCAGTAACCTGCTGCCTATCTGGCTGAACTGAAGGAGTTCACAACCCTGAATACACTCTGTGAGGTACTGGTAGGCATTCATATATTCAGCTCTTCCTTCAATCGATTTCTTTATCATGTTGAGAGCCTCTCCGTATTTTGCCTTACGATCGCTGTTTGCATTGACCCAGCTGTTAAACTGGTTTTCAATAGCTGCTTTCTTTGCAATTACGTTAAGGTTTTTAAGCTGATTATTCTGGCCAATGGAATATTTCCAGTAATTAGATGAACCTGAATACTTGGAAGCATACTGGATATTTATTTTCTGATCGGCCATCATATCGGCCATCCAGATATCCTGCTTTATGCCACGTATTTTTATCCTGTTGGGATTTGTGATCTTCATGATCTCATCAACCTCATACGATGTGTAATATCTCTGGGTTCTCCCGGGATATCCGAGGATCATTGCATAGTCGCCCTTATTCAGATCTTTAAGTGAAGTTGTGAGCCAGTATTTAGGCTTGAGAGGAATATTTTCCTTTGAATATGGTGCCGGCTTTCCGTCGGGGCCTGAATAGACGCGGAACACACTGAAGTCGCCGGTATGACGGGGCCATTCCCAGTTGTCGGTGTCAAAACCGAATTTTCCGATCGAAGAAGGAGGGGCTCCGACAAACCTTACGTCGGTATATCTTTCATATACAAGCAGGTAGAAGTCATTGCCGCCATAATATGCTGCAACCTGTGTCCTGTAGCTGTTCCCTTCGCGTGCTTTTGATTCAATCTGTGTTCTTGCGGCGCTTATGGCAGCTGTTCTTTCACTTTCGCTCATGCCTTCTTTGACATTGGCAAGGACCTGTGAAGTAACATCTTCGATGCTGATAAGAAAGGTCACCGAAAGATTTGGATTAGGAAGCTCTTCCTCCTTTGTTTTTGCCCAGAAACCATCCTTAAGATAATCATGTTCAACAGTGCTGTGTGACTGGATAGCTCCATAACCGCAGTGATGGTTGGTGAGTATGAGACCCTGTGAGGATACAATTTCACCCGTACAACCGCCACCAAAGATCACGATGGCATCTTTCAGACACGCCTTGTTGATACTGTATATGTCTTCAGCTGTCAGTTTAAGCCCAAGTTCGGTCATCTTGCCAACATTGAGCTTGTCAATAAGCGGAAGAAGCCACATGCCTTCATCTGCTTTTGCTTTAAATCCTGCACTGATAAGCAGGATAAAAAGAATACTAAAAATTTTCTTCATGATTATGTTTATTTAGATTCATTTTCAATAAGAGGCAAATATAGTTTTTAAATTGATTACAGGATATGTCAGAAATCAATTGAAAGTTGTGATTTGTAAAGTGAAAATGACTTCCTGTGATACCTCGTTATACCGTGTTCTTCAATGGCCTTCCTGTGATCGGCTGTGCCATAACCCTTATTATGTTTCCATCCGTAAACGGGGTATTCATCATGTATTTTATCCATGTAGTCGTCGCGGAAAGTTTTTGCAAGTACCGATGCTGCCGCGATAGAGAAATAGAGTCCGTCACCTTTGATGATTGTTTTATGCCCGATAGCGTCGTACGGATAGAACCTGTTGCCGTCGATCAGCAGAAACTGCGGCTTTACCGACAGTCCGCCTATTGCCAGGTGCATCGCTTTTATCGATGCTCTCAGGATGTT
>JAKLFN010000230.1 GCA_022711195.1 Bacteroidota bacterium | reverse complement strand
AGGGATAACGTTCAGCTGGAATCCCTGTTTAATTTTCTTTCCTCTGAGTATTGCTGCAGCGATCCTGATATCTTCGATTCTTCCGTTTGTACAAGTGCCGATCAGTCCCTCGTGAACAACAGTTCCGGAAACCTGTGTGACTGACATTACATTATCGACATTATGTGGAGCTGCCACCACCGGAAATATTTCAGGGAGTGAGATCTCGATCACCCTGGAATATTCTGCACCTTCATCGGCCCAAATCCCTGGATATCTTTTACCCAGGAAACCTGTCAGTATCTTGTCGGAGGGGAATACTGCATTTTTAGCGCCCATCTCAGAAGCAAGATTCGCTATTGTCATCCTGTCTGCAATCTCAAGAGTTTCGACACCCTCACCATGGTATTCAACCGACATATAATTTGCACCGTCGGAGCCGATCATGCCTATTATCCACAGGGCCAGGTCTTTTGCTGTCACTCCTGCCGCAAGTCTTCCCTTCAGGATAATTTTTATAGATTCGGGCACCCTGAACCATGTCTCTCCTCTTTTCCATATCCCGGCAGACTCGGTACGGTCGATCCCGGCTGCAAAAGCATTGAATGCGCCTGCCGTTGATGTATGGCTGTCGCTGCCTACAATAAGCATACCCGGTTTTGCATGGTATGCCATAACCTGGTGACATATTCCCATGCCTGCATCATAGAACATATTTATACCCTGGTTTTTTACTATGTTCCTGATCTCCTGGTATTGATTTGAAAGCTTCGAATCAGCCGGTGGTGCATTATGGTCGAGCACTACAAGAAGCCTGGTAGGATCATGTACTTTCTCTCCTCCCATTTTCCTGAAGGTATTGAAGATACTTGAGGTATTGTCGTGTGTAAGGACAATGTCGGGTTGTGCAAAAACGATTGCCCCGGTCCTGGCTCCGAAGATCTTTTCGGCGAAAGTGGATGGTCTCATAACAATATTTTTTTGATAAATCAATCAGCCCAGAAGGCTTCCTCTCTGGTAGATCTCATGTTGTACATCTGAAAAAGGTTCACCCTTTGCAGTCAATTTATTCCTCAGGTTGGTAATGAGTCCCGTCATAAAATCTACAGAGACTTTATCACCATCCTGAAGATCTATCTCGCCCAGGGAAGTACATGTTAAGAGGGGGAACCCGGCGTTAATTGCATTTCTCTCATAAATTGCACCAAATGATTCAGCAATAATAGCGGCAATACCAAGTGCCACAAAACAATCGACAGCCTGCTGCCTTGAACTACCGCTGCCAAAATTCTTCCCGGCAATAATGATATCTCCCTGACCGGCTTTTTTTGCAAAGTCTTCAAATCCCTTCAGGTTATCGAAAGCATATTGCCCCATCTCTTTTATTTCGGTGATAGCCAGATACTTGTTATGATATATCATATCAGTATCAATATTGTCTCTGCCAATCAGCCATATTCTTCCTGTCACTGATACAGGACGTGATTTGGTTGATTTTTTCTCAATAGCCGGGGAAGTTTTGTCTTTTTGTTTTTCCCGTCCAGTCATGATTCCCTGAGGTGATGACGGAATATTTTGTCGTGGTGTGATGTAACCTGCAATAGCTGAAGCTGCTGCAGTCTCAGGTGATGCAAGAAATACGCTTCCTTTTCCCTGCTTGCCCGGGAAGTTCCGGTTACCTGTGCTGATTGTAACTTCTCCCTGTCCGTTCTGGCCAACCTGTCCTGCTGCACATCCTGCACAGCCTGCATTAGATACCAGGGCTCCTGACTCCTTGAATACCCTGATCAGTCCTTCTTTCAGGCACTGATCCCATATCTGATCAGTGGCAGGGACAATTTTCAGCACTACACCAGGGGCCACTTTCCTTCCCTTCAGCACTCCAGCTGAAGCACGCATGTCGGTCATTCTTCCGTTTGTGCAGCTTCCGATAAATACTGAGTCAACACGAGTTCCGGCTACTGTGGAGATGTCGACGGCATCATGGGGTTCTCCCGGGCGAGAGACCATCTGTACAAAATTTCCGGCGTCAATCTCGAAAACTTTATCATATGCAGCGTTCTGGTCGGCATAAACAGGAATAAAATCTCTTCCTGAAACCTTCCTGCAGTAAGTAATAACCTCTTCCGAAGGTGGAAACAGGATTATTATAGCCCCCATTTCGGTAGCCATGGAGGAGATTGTAATTCGTTCATCGAGTGTCATCCTTTCGACACACTTTCCATACAATTCTATTGAATAGCCGAGGAGTGTATTGGCGCCAAACCTGGCAAGAAGGTTCAGGATGAAATCTTTTGCTGTGATTTCATTATTCAGGTCACCGTGGAAGATCATTTTGCATGAAGGGGGCACTTTAAACCATACTTTCCCCCTGTTCCATGCTGCTGCAATATCCATATCGCCCATTCCCTGTCCGAATGCACCGACAGCACCAAGAATATTCGCATGTGAATCGGTTGATACGGCAGTGGAGCCTGGCGCTGCATATCCCAGGTCGATCATTATATGTGTTCCGATGCCGGCATCGATATCATGAACTGCGATACCGTTTTCACGGGCATACTGCCGGCAGAGGTGCTGGTTGACAGCATATTTCTGGTCAGAGCCGGTGGGATTACAGTCGAAGGTGAACATTGTTTTGCCGGGATCGTCGATCTGAAGATTATGGTCGCGGATATGTTTCACAACATTAGCTCCGCCGAAATCGCGGGCAGCCCTTACGTCGATATCGATATCGGCTATCTGGCCCGGTTTCAGAACCTCAGAGCTTGAATGGAAGGCTAAAATCTTCTCAATAATTGTCATACAGATGATGAATTACTTTATTTAAATGGTGCACGATAGCCGTGTGGGTATATGCAATCCATCCTAATGCATATGTGATATTTTTACGGGTTCAGCAACCACAATTAATAAAATGCTTTGTAATCTTATAAATTTACATTTTCCTGTTCAATTCCTGGAGCAGAAGTGTTTAATTTTTTTTCTAAAATATTTGCAGTTATTATTTTTTATGATTATATTTGTTTTTAGCTCATGCTATTGGTATTTAAGAGGAGATGAGCGAGGGTTGGGAGTGAAAATCAACAGGATTGTATTGCAGACATTGACTTTCACATCAGGAGCCCTAGGAATAGCGCCAGCTAACCATGGTTCCGTCCTTTTATCAGACAGTAGACACGGGAATAAAATCCCGCTCCCTGATTTTCACAACCACCCTTTCTCCTCTTATTTTTTTTGTACCCTTTAAAAGAATAAATCAACTATCTTTGTCAATTCGTTGCTGAACACAGCCTGTGTCTCTTAAAGTCAGCAACCTGCGTGATGAAAACATATATCAGAAGGAAAGAAGAAAACAGCCGGCTTCTAGTAATGTTTGGCGGATGGGGTACCGATGAGAATTTCTTTGCACCCTTCTGCAGTGATGATTTTGACTTCATCCTGTTTTCAAATTATTCTGCCGACGACCCATTGGTGCTTCCTGAAATGAAAACATACAGTAAGATTGCCCTTATCGGCTGGTCGCTGGGCGTATGGGCTGCAGAATACCTTCTCCCGAAAACAGGAATAAAACCCGATGTTACCATCGCGGTGAACGGGACGCCGGTACCTGCCGACGATAAGTATGGAATTCCACTTCATGTATTTGAAGGCACCCTGAATAATGTCACTGAGGCAAATATGGAAAAGTTCTACCTTAGGATGTTCGGCGACAAAAAGACCTACGATCTGAACCGC
>JAKLFN010000023.1 GCA_022711195.1 Bacteroidota bacterium | reverse complement strand
TACAGGCTGCTGACAAGAGGCCCGGTGATTATCCTTCAGGCGGTCCACAGGCTCACATGCACGATATATGGAGAGCTGCCGCCCCCGATGTCGACCTCTATTGCCCCGATATCTACAGGCCTGAATACAGAATGCTCTGCGATCTTTATACCCGTAATGGCAACCAGCTCTTCATTCCCGAAGCCCGGGCAGGTGAAATGGGCGCTGCACAGTTTTTTTATGCAATAGGCAGACATAATGCCATTGGTTATTCACCATTCGGCTTTGAGACGCGGACCGACGATGCTGAAAAAGATCCTATGACAAAAGCTTATAAACTGGCCTCAACAATTGCCCCTGTTATTCTTGAAGCCCAGGAAAAAGGAAAGATCACTGCAGTATTACTGAATAGTGAGGTTCCTGATAATGAAGAAGTAACTTTGGGTGATTACAAATTCCTGGTAAGCCTTTTCCGCGGCTGGGGATCAGGACAGCAGACCCCCAACGGGTATTGTATTATAATCGGTCTGGATGAAGATGAATTCCTTGTCTATGGCAGTAATGTTCAGGTTTCATTCTCGGCAGCTTCTCCCGGCCCGGCAATAACAGGTATTGCCAGCGTTGATGAAGGTCAGTATATAGATGGGATCTGGAAACCCCGGCGCAGGCTTAATGGCGATGATATAATGATCGACTATGATCTGGCCGGCAGAGCCCTGGAAAACAAAACAGGTACTGGTCTTAAGTTTGGAAGGGATATTGAATTCTTCCAGAAGGTGAAACTGTACCGTTATGAATAGAATGGTTATTGCAGAAGCTTCTTCTTAAACTTATTAAACAGCTCTTCTTCTTCTACATTCTTTTCGATTCCCTCTATCACCAGATCTATGAGGGAATCGATCTTTGAAAATTCTAGCCCGGCTTCAATTGCAAACCGTCTGATCATTCTTTTCTCTTTTTCCTTTATAACATCATCGGCCATTATCATCTCTGCGATATTGTAGAGATGCTCAAACTTTTCATGCAGTGAATATGGAGGATTATAATGGTGATCCTTCTCGGAATGAATAAGTCTTTCAATCTCAGGATCGGTGAGCCCGAACTTTTTCCCCTCCTTATGAAGAAGCTCCATCTCCTCAGGCCCTATCTTGCCATCTACCCTCGATACCTGAACAAGATACCTGAAGGCTTCCTTCGTTACTTTTTTCCCATTATTAGTTATAAAGTCTGAAAAGCTCATAGTTAAATGATTTATATTGTAAAATTATAAATTTTAATGATGTTTAACGGGCTTAATACAGAAGTTTTGAAATAAGAAGCTACTTTTATTTGTCTGATAGTTAAAATGATTAACTGAAAACTATTTACAGTATGAAAGACCTGATTCATGTTTCCAGATTAATTGTCCTTGTTCCCGTTCTTTTCTGTATGGGTGAGGCCACAGCCCAGGATAACAAAGACAAATCAGCTCCTGATGAAAAAGTTCAGAAATTTCTCCGCGATCATTCCGGACAATGGTACGATATGAATGTGCCGGCTGTCGACGGACAGCTCCTGTACGATATCATCGTAAAAAATAATTATACCAGCGCCCTTGAGATCGGTACTTCCACAGGCCATTCAGGTATCTGGATAGCATGGGCTCTTAGTAAAACAGGGGGTAAGCTGATTACTATCGATATAGATGGGGGACGACATAAAAAAGCCCTTGAAAATTTTAAACAGGCCGGATTGTCAGATTATATCGATGCGAGGCTCGCAGATGCCCATGCCCTTGTAAAAGAACTAAAAGGCCCTTTCGATTTTGTGTTCAGCGATGCCGACAAGGACTGGTATAAAAATTATTTCATCGATATCGATCCTAAACTAAAAACCGGAGGCTGCTTTACAGCACATAATATTTATGACCGTGGCCGCGGTTATGGCTCCTATGGCGGACAGGGAGAATTCCTTAACTATGTGAAAAGCCTTGTCAACTACGAAACAACCGTAAACAGTTCAGGCGGAGGCGTATCAATAAGTTACAAGAAAGCTGCAAAATAATACCAGCCTATGCCGGAACAGATCCTTCAGAGAAAGCTCGGCCTTTTCCCTTCTACCAACATCGTCATAGCCAATATGATCGGGGCTGGAATTTTTACCACCTCCGGACTGCTGATGACCGGACTCGGCAATCCGCTATGGATGGTCATCCTTTGGGTTGCGGGAGGTATTATTGCCCTGTGCGGTGCACTCTCCTACGGTGAACTTGGTGCCGCCATGCCCGGGGCAGGAGGAGAATACCTTTTCCTGTCAAAGTTATATCATCCTGTATTCGGATTCCTGAGCGGATGGGTCTCCTTTATCGTCGGATTTTCAGCCCCCATTGCTGCTTCCGCAATGGGTTTCAGCGAATACCTTTGCAGAGCACTGCCAGCAATTTCCGGTAACGGGATAATTAATGAAATCTGGACAAAAAAGATCATTTCAGTATCAGTAATACTGATCTTTTCATTTATACATTACCGCGGAATAAAAACCGGTACACGTTTACAAAATCTCCTTACCCTTCTGAAAGTACTCCTGATCGCCATTCTGCTGGTTGCAGGCTTTTCATCAGGAAAAGGAAGCTTTTCAAATTTTGTCAATGACGTGCCAGGCGGAAGAGGATTCCCCGGCTGGAAGATAACAGGCCTCTCACTTATGTGGATAATGTTCGCCTACAGCGGATGGAATGCATCTACATATCTTGGAGCAGAAATAAAAAATCCGGCGAGAACACTTCCGCGGTCCCTGCTGTACGGAACCGGGATCGTTGTCATTATCTATGTGGCCCTCAATATACTATATGTTTACGGGATAAATCCTGAACAGATGAAAGGTGTTGTATCTGTCGGTGGGCTTGCCATGGGAAACCTCTTTGGCAGATCAGCTGAAGTGCTCTTTTCGCTTTTGATTGGATTTGCACTATTTTCTTCATTAAGCGCCTTTATAATTATTGGACCCAGGGTATACTACTCAATGGCAAAAGATGGACTCTTTTTCAAATCCGTGGCAAAGATACATCCTCAATTCGGCGTTCCTTCCAATTCAATTATACTTCAGTGCATCATTGCCTGCATCCTGGCTATGTCGGGCTCCTTTGAACAGATACTTACCTACATGGGCTTCTCCCTGGGCATATTCCCTGTGCTTGCCGTTGCAGGTATATTCATCCTGAGAAGATCGGATCCTTCAGCATTACGTCTGCCCGGATTCCCTGTCGCACAGGTTTTATATATCTCTGCAGGAATAATGATGCTGACGCTTTCATTCCTTGAACGCCCGGGCGAGTCATCTGTAGCTCTGGCAACAGTTGCCGCAGGAATACCTGTTTATCTTATTTTCAGAAGAATCTCGGGTAAAAAACCATGAACATTCTTGTAAATGCAATGTTTTAATAATTAAGTGTCCCGTAATTTTTATATTTGCAGTTGTGAAGAACCGAAAGATCATATTATCTGTTATTGGTACCCTGGCAGGTCTGATATTTATTATCGGCAGCACCGGAGTTACGGTTATCTTTCATAGCTGCCACCATTGCGGCGATTTTTCTGTAAAGTCGGGAATGTTCCTTTCACCTGAAATCCCTGACGATCATTGCTGTGAGGCTGCCGTTTCACATCATCACTCTGAAGGAATTCAGACATTTGACGGAGATTGCTGCCACTTCAGGGTCGACAGGATGAAGCTTGCCACTTTCACTCCCTCCGAAAAAGATGCCCCTGAACTGCCGGCAGAAATGCCTTTCATTTATATCTTACCCCGGATTAACTTAATTCCGGGAGTTTATTCAGATAGATCTGACTATCATAATAAACATGGCGGAAAGTTCATGATAACAGCCATGTGCCAGCTCATTTCCTGATAATCATCCTGCTCCGTTTAGTCTGAACAACAGTGCATTATAATGCATTGATGTGGTCTTAACTAATATAATTAACAGGATGAAAACAAAATTTTATATTCTTATTACAGGCTTGCTCCTGCTACCGGTGCTTTCGGCAGGACAGGCCAGGCTTGAGGGAAAGATATTTGATGCTGAAGATAAAGATGAGCTTGGCCTTCCCGGAGCAAACGTCATGTGGGCAGGTACTACAACCGGGACAACAACAAATGTTGCCGGTTATTTCAGCTTAAAGAGAACAAGGGAAAGCAACAAGCTGGTCATCAGCTTTGTAGGTTACAAAACCGATACTATTGAGGTAAATCCCGACGATACTTATATCAAACACAAGCTGGTACAGGGAAGGGAGATGGCTGAAGTCGTGGTTGCCGGAAGGGCCTCAGGTACATATATTAACCGGATCGACCCTGTCCTTACAGTAAACATTACAGGGGCAGAACTATGCAAGGCTGCCTGCTGCAACCTTTCTGAGAGTTTTGAAACAAATGCCTCAGTTGATGTAAACTATGCCGACGCAGCCACAGGGGCTAAACAGATACAACTCCTGGGACTGGCTGGCACATATACACAGATACTGACAGAAAATATCCCTGCTGTTTATGGATTGAATTCCGCATACGGCCTTAATTATATCCCCGGGCCATGGATGGAATCAATTCAGATATCAAAGGGAACTTCGTCGGTCAGAAATGGATATGAGTCAATGGCAGGGCAGATAAACGTTGAATACAAGAAGCCACGTACAAGTGAGAAATTCTACATGAACGGCTTCTTAAGCAATGCAGGCCGACAGGAAGTTAACGCCAATTCATCTGTCCTCCTTAACGACAAACTGAGTACTATGTTATCTGTACATGGCGAGCGACAGAACAGCACAAGCGACCATAATCACGACGGTTTCAGGGATGAGCCCGACCTGGTACAGTATAACCTGTTTAACAGGTGGGACTATATGACTGAAAACTTTACCTTCAGAACAGGAATACGTTACCTTAATGAGGAGAGAGTCGGAGGCCAGTACGCCTACCAGCCTGAAAACCCTGATACCTGGTCAGACGGTTTCGGAATAAAAATAAAGACACAAAGGATCGAAGGATTTGCAAAAACAGGAGGGGTGTTCGGCACCGATAATTCAATGTCGTTGGGCTGGATAAATAATGTTGCATATCACGATCAGCATTCATTCATAGGAAAAAGGATGTACGACGGATTACAGAAGACTTATTATTCAAATCTTCTGTTTCAGTGGAATCCGGGCCTCGGAAAACACACCATCGATGCCGGCCTCAGCTACAAATATGACAGCTACAATGAGAAGCTGGACACCTTGTCATTTGATAAAATGGAATCTGTTCCCGGCATATTTGCACAATACACATTTACCGACACGGCCAGGATCACTGTAATAGCCGGTATGAGAGCCGATTTTCATAATCTGTACGGAACACTCCTGACTCCAAGGGTACATCTCAGGTATGTGATCAGTCCGGTATTTACCTTCCGGGCTTCTGCAGGAAAAGGATTCCGTGTAGGCAATGTCCTGGCAGAGAATGCTTTTCTGCTGGCCTCCAGCAGGAAAATGATGATAGCTGATAACCTTGATATTGAGGAAGCCTGGAACGCCGGTATGAGCCTGACAGCAAGCGTTCCGGTTTCAACAAAGATAGTCAGGCTCTCCGGTGAGTTTTACAGGACCAGCTTTCTAAGCCAGATAATCACCGACATGGATGCAAGTGTCGATGAGGTAAGGTTCTACAATCTTGACGGGAAATCGTATTCAAATGTTTTTCAGGTGGAGGCCTCAAGCACTATATTCGAGGGATTCGATATCCTTGCTGCCTGGCGCTGGAACGATGTTAAGATGACTATCGACGGTGCACTCCGCGAAAAGCCACTCACCAGCAGATATAAAGGACTATTGACAGCATCGTGGCTCACTCACCTGAGAAAATGGCAGTTCGACTACACACTTCAGCTAAACGGACCGGGACGCGTGCCCTCAACAGCATCCAATCCTGAAATTTACAGACGCGACGACAGTTTCAATACCCATGTGGTAATGAATGCCCAGATTACCAGGAACTTCAAAAAATGGAATATCTATGTGGGCTCCGAAAACCTTACAAACTTCCGGCAGCACGACCCTATAATCGGTACCGATGATCCTTTCGGGGAATATTTCGACTCAAGCCTGATCTGGGGACCGGTGCATGGAAGAAAGATATATGCAGGATTCAGAATATTTTTTAACCGCGACACTGAATAATTAACCAATAACTAAAAAAGAAAAACATGAAAACATTTCAGAAACTTTTCTTAACAGTGCTTTTTGCAGCTGTACCCTTCTTCCTGACAGCACAGGAAAAGGCAAAAACAACGGAAACAGTGAAATTCAAAACATCAATTGAATGTAATAACTGTGTCAACAAAGTGATGACCAACCTTCCGCAGGAAAAAGGTATTAAGGATGTTAAATGTGACATCAAGTCCCAGGAGGTTACTGTTACCTACCAAAAGGAAAAGAATAATCCCGAGGAAATACGGAAATCGATCGAGAAACTTGGTTTTACAGCCAAAGTGGTAACAGAAGAACCTGTTGCAAAGAAAGATAAATAACCTCATCCCCCATGAGAGTGTATTGAAAGTCAGTTTTAACCGCAAAGTGCGCTAAGAACGCAAAGTTAAGAGACATACAAATTTCCCTTTGCGGCCTTTGCGGTTAATGGATTTTCTCTTTTAAGACAAGCTTCTATCTGGCAATCCCTGCCAGATCGCGTATAGCCACTGAAGCGCAGGCTATACCGAAGGCGGCAGGCATATATGAGATCGTTCCTACCACAGAAGCCTTATTAGGCTCACCTGCTGAAGGAACGATCTTCTTTTTATCGATAACTTCAGGGGAAAAAACTGCAGTGAATCCATTTGTAATCCCCAGCCGGTGAAGTCTTTTTCTTAGTATCCGGGCAAGAGTGCAGTTTGTGGATTCTGAAATATCTGCAACCCTGATCTGCAACGGATCATATTTACCACCCGATCCCATTGAACTTACCAGCCGGTATTTTCTCTGCATGGTATGAAAGATCAGGAAGATCTTTGGCGAAAGAGTATCAATAGCATCGACAACATAATCATAGCCGGAATCAAGGATCTCAATCATCCTCTCGTCCTTTATATATTCGTTGATCGACGTAAGATCAAGTTTCGGATTTATATCCATCAGGCGGGCAGCCATAAGCTCTGCCTTTGAAACACCGGTAGTGCTCTTTAGCGCCAGCAGTTGCCTGTTCCGGTTTGATGGATGAACGGTATCGCCATCGACAATGGTCATCGAGCCCACACCCGCACGGCATATCATCTCTGCAGCAAAGGAACCGACACCTCCCAGCCCCACAACGAGAACAGATGCGGATTTAAGTTTTTTTAATCCCTCCGCCCCTATAAGCATCTCCGTTCTTGAAAGCCAGTTTTCCATTAAATATATAACTCTACCTCAATTGTCTTGCCCCTAAATCCTCTAAAGGGGACTTTTAAATCAGTTCGTTTATAGCCCCCCTTTAGAGCCTGTCCCGCTTCGGCGGGAGGGGTTGGGGGGCTTGCACACCATGGTTAATAACAATTATTACTAAAAAAGATAACGAAATTCTTCAATATCTGCTCTTTCAAGGTTTCTAATCTAACTCCCAGGTCTTTTGATACCTTAATATATATATCTTTTATATCGATATCTGCGCCGTCTGTTTCAAGGAAGATCCTGTTTCCCGGGATGCTTTTCAGCAATGGTGCTGCTTCAGGCCTCATGACAAATTCAAACCATAATGAAAGATACATTCCCTTCGAAATGAGCTGTCGTGCAAGATCCTCCTTTCCGTGAAAACCATGCACCAGCCAGGGTATTTCGGGACGTAATCTCTTATGACTTGAAAGAAGTTCATCCCAGGCTCTTACACAATGTATTACAACCGGCTTGTCATTACCGGCGGCTATAGACACCTGCTCCTCAAACACTCTTTTCTGCAATTCCATCGATGGCCCTCTGACCCTGTCAAATCCGGCCTCGCCGATGAGTGCCACATCGGGATTGCCCGCAGCTTTAACGACACGGCCGAGAAGAAGCTTATGGTTTTCATCATTGAGGTGCCATGGGTGAATACCATAAGAGTATGTCAATCCGGTAATGTTCCCCGGCTCAAGATCTTCATGAGCCATCAGAGTTTCTACCTTAAAAAGACCATCTTCGGGTACCGCACCGTGATTATGAATGTCAATATAGTCGTCAGGTCGGGGAAAGTTCATTTCACCGTCTCACCGATAGTTTTAATTCCCTTTTCGATACGTCTGATGGTCTCTTCCTTTCCTATCCACGAGATAATATCGAACATATGAGGCCCCCTTGAGGCTCCTACGACCACCAGCCTGAATGAATTCATTACGGCTCCGGTATTGTAACCTTTTTCTCCGATCCAGCTCTTGACAGCCATCTCGGTAGAAGCAGGTGAGAATTCGGTAAGGCTCTCAAGTAATTCCTTAAGCTCATTAAGCTGGGCTGGAGTTTCAGGCTTCCACCTTTTCTTTACAACATCGGCGTCGTACGATTCAGGAGCAACAAAGAAGAAATCTGTTTCCTTCCACAAATCCCTGGTAAATGTAACCCTCTCTTTTACCAGACCGACAAGCTTCTCAAGGTGAACCATGTCGTGATGTAAACCCTTTGCCCTCAGCAGTTCCCTGAATTCCATTGCAAGCTGCTTGTCAGGTCGTTGCTGAAGATAATGATGATTGTACCATTTAGCTTTCTCCGGGTCAAATCTCGATCCGGACTTATGAACTCTTTCAATCGAAAATGCTTCAATGAGTTCTTCCATGCTGAAAATCTCTTTTTCCGTTCCCGGATTCCAACCCAGCATGGCGAGCATATTTACAAAAGCCTCCGGGTAATACCCTTCTTCGCGATAACCTTTTGCTGTCTCTCCATAAGGCCAGAAAAGAGGAAATACCGGGAATCCCATTTTATCTCCGTCACGTTTGCTTAGCTTTCCCTTGCCATCGGGCTTGAGAAGGAGTGGAAGATGTGCAAACTGCGGGGCGCTCCATCCGAACGACCTGTATAACATTATGTGAAGTGGCAGTGAAGGAAGCCATTCTTCGCCACGGATCACATGACTGATTTTCATCAGGTGATCATCGACAATATTCGCAAGATGATATGTGGGCATTCCGTCAGACTTGAAGAGGACCTTATCGTCGAGAGTAGATGTGTTTACCACAATATGTCCCCTGATGATATCGTCGAAATGTATATCCTCATGGGCAGGCATCCTGTACCTTATCACATAAGGCTCTCCTGAAGAGATCATGCTTTTCCATTCTCCCTCTTTCAGCGACAGGGAGTTTTTCAGCTTCTCCCTTACCGAGGCATTATATATAAAGGTATTGCCGCTTTTTTCGGCTTCTTTTCTTAATTCTTCAAGATGCTCTGGTGTGTCAAATGCAAAATAGGCATCTCCCTTATCCACCAGCATGTCGGCATATTGACGGTACAATTCTTTCCTGTCGCTCTGTCGGTATGGACCATATTCTCCTCCTTCGGCGATACCCTCATCGACTTTAATACCGCACCACTTCAAAGAATCCATAATATACTCCTCGGCGCCCTCGACAAACCTTACCTGGTCGGTATCTTCAATCCTGAGGATAAAAACACCATTATGTTTTTTAGCAAAAAGATAATTGTAGAGGGCTGTTCGTACGCCTCCGATATGGAGCGGCCCCGTGGGGCTTGGTGCAAAGCGTACTCTGGTTGTCTGCATGTTATTGTTTTAGTTATGAATTGTACAAAGATAGGCAAACGCGATAAAATTAACAGTATGGTAAAAATCAGCTTTCATACACCAGAATTCTGTTAAATTTGCTTTTGCTCTCCTAATCTTAAACCAGGCAAGTATGAATAAGATGAAAGCTCTTGTAAAGGCTAAACCAGAAAAGGGGCTCTGGATGCAGGAGGTCCCTATACCTGAACCAGGACTTAATGATGTGATAATCAAGGTGAAGAAATCTGCTATCTGCGGAACCGATCTTCATATTTATAAATGGGATGCATGGTCGCAGAAGACCATAAAGACTCCCATGGTTATCGGCCATGAATATATGGGACACATCGAAAAGATGGGCGCCGGGGTGACAAACCTCCGGATAGGCGAAAGAGTCACAGGCGAAGGTCATCTGGCTTGCGGACACTGCAGGAACTGCCGCAGGGGAAAAGAACATGTATGTGAAAATACAGTAGGGATAGGCGTAAACATCGACGGATCATTTGCCGAGTATGTTAAGATCCCTGCATCCAATGTCATTCCCCTCGATCACAGAATACCTGACGACTGGGCTGCAATTATGGATCCCTTCGGCAATGCAACACATACAGCTCTCTCCTTCCCGCTGCTGGGCGAAGACGTGCTGGTGACCGGCTCAGGACTCATAGGAAGCATGGCAATAGCCATAGCAAAATACGCAGGCGCAAGATTCATTGTTGCCAGCGATCTGAGCGATTACCGTCTCAGCATAGCAAAGGAGATGGGAGCAACAATGGTTGTCAATCCCGCTAAAGGAGATAAGATCTCCGATGCAGTTAAAAAACTTGGAATGAGAGGCTTTGATGTAGGCCTTGAAATGTCGGGGTCACCAAAGGCTTTCATAGAGATGATCAATAATATGTATAACGGATCAAGCATCTCACTACTGGGTATCCTTCCTTCAAACTTTGAAGTGCCCTGGAGCGATATAATCTTTAAAGCAATAACGCTGAAAGGAATCTACGGTCGTGAAATGTGGGAGACCTGGTATAAAATGGAACAGATGATCATCGGGGGAATAAATCTCGATCCGGTGATAACACACAGGTTCCATATCGATGATTTCCAGAAAGGCTTCGACGCAATGGAAGAAGGCAACTGCGGTAAGGTTATCCTCAACTGGGATTAAAATTTATTTCTTGGTGTTCCCTGGTGTCTTCGTGCCCTGGTGGCTATTTTCTTGCCACAAAGGCACCAGGGCACAAAGGTTCACCAGGCTAGAAACATACTAAAAATTTACCATTATGTATAGCAAGTATCAAGATCATTTGAAAGGTATAATACAGGAAATAAAAGAAGCCGGCCTTTATAAAAATGAAAGAGTAATTGTCTCACCGCAGGGAGCTGAGATAGAGCTTGAGACTGGACAGAAAGTTCTTAATTTCTGTGCCAACAATTACCTGGGCTTGTCGAACAACGAACAACTGGTTGAGGCTGCCCGGAAAGCCCTCGATACTCATGGATATGGAATGTCATCGGTACGGTTTATATGCGGAACAACAGATCTGCATAAAGAGCTTGAAATGAAAATCGCCAGGTTCTTCCATACGGAGGACACAATACTCTATGCAGCATGTTTCGATGCCAACGGAGGTGTATTTGAACCTCTTCTTTCGGAGGAAGATGCAATAATATCTGATTCCCTGAATCATGCATCCATTATCGACGGAGTACGCCTGTGCAAAGCCCAGCGGTACAGGTATGAGAATGCTAATATGGAAGACCTGGAGAAACAGCTGAAGCTGGCACAAGCTCAGCGTTTCAGGCTTGTTGTCACAGATGGCGTATTTTCGATGGACGGTAACGTGGCTCCTGCGAAACAGATAGTCGACCTGGCAAATAAATATAACGCCATGGTGATGATCGACGAATCGCACTCTGCAGGCGTTGTTGGCGAAACCGGCAGAGGGGTCACCGAACTCTATGGTATAATGGGACAGGTAGAAATAATCACCGGAACACTCGGAAAAGCGTTCGGCGGTGCAATAGGCGGTTTTACAACAGGAAAAAAGGAAATAATAGATCTGCTCCGCCAGAGATCCAGACCTTACCTCTTCTCAAATTCGATACCACCACTTGTGGCTGCTGCAGGAATAAAAATGATTGAAATGATGACAGGCACTAATACACTGCAGGACAAGCTTCACAGGAATGCAGAGTATTTCATCAACCGGATGACCACCCTTGGTTTCGATATAAAACCCACCAAATCTGCAATATGCGCTGTGATGCTCTATGATGCGAAGCTCTCTCAGGATTTTGCCGCAGAACTTCTTAAAGAGGGAATCTATGTTATCGGGTTTTATTACCCCGTAGTCCCAAAAGGACAAGCCCGTATACGTGTACAGCTATCTGCAGCACATGAGATTGAACATCTCGATAAGGCCATTAAGGCATTTGAGAGGGTTGGTAAAAAACTGGGAGTCTTACCCCCCCACCCCCTGAAGGGGGCCTAAAATGAAAATAAGTCCCCTTTAGAGCCTGTCCCGCGTAGCTTCAGCGAAGCGGGAGGGTTGGGGGCAATATATTACCCGCATTTGGAATGCCCGCAATCCTTGCAGATCAGGCACCCTTCTTCATAAACCAGGTTTTCGGAGCCGCATTCACACTTGCCCTTGGCTTTGGTGCCGTTAGGAATATATTTTTTCAGCGCACGCTCAACGCCGTTCTTCCAGTTGTTGATCGATTCGCTGTCGAGGTTCAGTGACTGGACAAGGTTGACAACATCGGCTATCGGCATCTCGTGCCTCAGTACGCCTGATATCAGCTTGGCATAGTTCCAGAATTCAGGCTGGAAGGTATGCGACAGGCCTCCAATTATTTTCTTATACCCATACTTGTCGGTATACTGGAAATCGTAACGTGTCTTTCCTTCTTCGTTACGGGTTTTTATGATCTGTCCCTTTACAATACTCCTGGGTATCGGAAATATTTCTTCATCGGCCATACCTGTGAAGATCTCATATGGCTTCCCGTCTTTCAGTCCGACAAAAGCAACCCATTTTTCCTCGTTAATGTTGAATCTAATCACATCGCAGTCGAGTACTTTCGGACGTTTAGGTCTCTCCCTTGTCGTCTCCGGCTTTCCTGTAATCAGGACACCATCTCGTGATCCGTCGCGGTAAACTGTTGCTCCTTTGCATCCCGATTTCCATGCTGTGAGGTACAAGTCGCTGACCAGTTCCTCTTTAACGTCGGACGGAAGGTTTATTGTCACACTTATCGAATGGTCGACCCATTTCTGGATGGCACCCTGCATTTTAACCTTGGCGATCCAGTCGACATCATTGGCAGTTGCCTTGTAATAGGGAGACCGGGCTATTATTTTTTCGATGTCGTCATTGCTCATCGACCTCAGAGTTTCAGGATCATAGCCGTTTATTTTGAGCCAGTCGACAAATTTATGATGAAATACATAGAACTCTTCCCAGGAGTCGCCGACTTCATCCCTGAAGGTAACTTTAACATCCTTATCATTGGGGTTTACTTTCCTGCGGCGTTTGTAGAATACCGAAAATATAGGCTCTATCCCGGAAGTAGTCTGTGTCATCAGGCTGGTTGTTCCCGTGGGGGCTATTGTCAGCAGGGCAATATTCCTTCTTCCGAATTTAACCATGTTGCTGTACATTACCGGATCAGCCTCTTTCATACGTAAAATGAAAGGATTCTCTTTCTCGCGTTCCGAATCATAGATCGTAAAGGGACCTCTTTCCTTTGCGAGATATGTTGAAGATTTATATGCTTCGAGGGCCAGTGTTTTATGCACATCAACAGAAAAATTCGTTGCCTCTTCACTGCCATACCTTAATCCCAGCGCTGCCAGCATGTCACCTTCGGCGGTTATTCCTATTCCTGTCCTTCTTCCCTCTTCTGACTTCTTTCTGATATTCTTCCAGAGATTTCTCTCCACCCTTTTCAGCTCATCCACTTCGGGGTCGGCATCGATCTTTGCAAGTATCGCATCAATCTTTTCCATCTCAAGGTCGATGATGTCGTCCATCATACGCTGAGCCAGGCCTACATGCTCCTTGTAGAGTTCAAAGTCGAATGCAGCGTTTTTTGTAAAAGGATCTTTTACATAGCTGTAAAGGTTGATAGCAAGAAGACGGCACGAATCGTAAGGGCATAATGGTATCTCCCCGCATGGATTTGTCGATACTGTGGCGAAACCAAGATCAGCATAGCAGTCGGGGACGCTCTCCCTGATTATGGTATCCCAGAAGAGGACACCGGGCTCGGCAGATTTCCAGGCATTATGGATGATCTTGGTCCAGAGCTGATTTGCATCAATGTCGTTTGAGAACTTCGGATTATCTGAAACTATCGGATACTGCTGGCGGAAATTAGTTTTTCCCTCGACAGCCTTCATGAATTCATCTGTTATTTTTACCGACACATTTGCCCCGGTCACTTTACCAGATTCCATTTTTGCATCGATAAATTTTCCAGAATCAGGATGCTTAATCGATATTGATAGCATCAGGGCGCCTCTTCTTCCGTCCTGGGCTACTTCACGTGTTGAATTTGAATAGCGTTCCATAAACGGGACGACGCCTGTTGATGTAAGGGCGCTGTTCAGGACAGGTGTTCCTTTAGGTCTTATATGGGAAAGATCGTGACCGACACCTCCGCGGCGTTTCATCAGCTGTACCTGTTCCTGGTCGATTTTCATGATCCCGCCGTAGGAATCGGAATTCCCGTCATTGCCGATTACAAAACAGTTTGACAGTGAGGCTATCTGGTAATCGTTTCCGATGCCTGTCATCGGACCTCCCTGCGGAACAATATATTTGAAATCCTTAAGAACTTCGTAGATCAGTTCTTCGGGAAGTGGATTCTTATATTTAAGTTCAACCCTGTGAATCTCCCTTGCCAGCCGGTGATGCATATCATCTGGCGTCTTCTCATAGAGATTTCCGAATGAATCCTTGAGTGCATATTTGTTTGCCCAGACCCTTGCTGCAAGTTCATCGCCGTTAAAATAGCGGATGCTTGCTTCAACAGCTTCGTCGTGTGAATAGACAACTCTCTCCTTCACCTCTTCATCTGACTTTGTTTTTTCTTTACCACCATTTTTTTTCTGTGCTTCGGTCTTTTGCTTTATTACTTCTGCTTTTTCAGATGCAAGAGGCGATTCCTGGACAAAAAGTTCTTCCATAGTTTGAATTAAAAAACTGTTATTCTCTGATTATAATGAGATTAAACGGCCACTGATTTTTTAAGCGGGTATTTGCTAAATTAGACAAGCGTAAAACTCAATGCAAGACAAAATTTTTAAGTTTATTAACATTTGAGAGGGTAGTTATTAACCGTACATTATCGCCTGATTATCTGTGTTTTACAAACATCCCTCGATTACAGATTTTTTTTCTTGTTGTAAAGTGATTAATTATCTGATGGTTGTATTCCGAAAAGAAATTAACCATCATCTGAGGGAAAAAAAGTGGGTGTCTTATGATAAAAAAGAAAGCTGCCTCGCTTTGAGACAGCCCCTTTTATTATCTCTCACACAGATTATGCTGTGTATCACAATCCTTACTTCGCACTTACATGGCTGAAATAAAAACTATTTGAAAGCTGTGGTACTCCGCCAAAGGAACCCTTTGGTGCGATAACCGTCAGTTGGTCTCCCACTTTAATGCCTTTGGTAGTTATCAGATTTTTTCTAAAGTCGCCTGTAGCACCATAACCCGGATAACAGCCGTACACGTAGATTTGACTGCCTCCGGCTTCAAAATAAAGATTACCATATGTAGTACTGGTAATCGATGTAATTACACCGGTTACCATAAAGTATTTACTGGCATCGTCAGGTTTAGTCAGCACCTCTGCAATGGTTGCCGCAGTTACAGAAATAGAGCTTTCCAGAACGGCACCATTTACCTGAGGAGTTCCACTATATGCGCCACGTGTTCCGACAATCGTAATAATGTCACCTACTTTAAGGCCTTTTGTGGCAAAATCAACAATTTTATAAACATATACCTCACCTGAGAAATCTCTGATGTTCAATTTGCCGGTTGTGGCATCGGAAATACTGGTAATAACACCTTTCACACGATATTGTTGTGCAGTGCTGACTGCAGCCGCAATAAACTCGGCAACAGATGCATTTATAATCGCTCCTTTCTGGTTAAGAATTGTCTGTGCAGAATAGTCCTTAGTCCCGTCAGTGGTATGGAATGTGAGTGTGGTTTTGCGGTCTCCGCCTGCATTGGCATTGGCTTTGAATTTCACAACAGTACTGGTTCCTGCCGATTGGATGGAGGAAATTGACAACCAGGATGCGGCATCTTCAGGAATGTCTACCGATACGCCCTGTCCTTTGCAGGTAAGGTATGCAATAAATTCACCACCTTCCTGAGGAAGCGTTGCGTTTGCTACCGAATCAACTTTCACAAGTGATTTAGAAATTTTGATAACCGTTACATTTACCAATTCCACCGTGGTTCCGTAGGTAGTTTTTGGTCCCTGAACAGTTACTCCATCCCCTACTTCAAGTCCTAAACTTAAAAAGTTTTTCGTAGCGCCCTTCGCATCAAGAGTACCATAGATATATATGGAACCTGTTGCATCCTTTAAATACCAGTTACCATAAGTTGTATTGTCTATTGAGGTACAAACCCCGGTTACCTGGTAGGTCTTGTCGTTTGGTCCGGCAATTACCTCCGCACAGGTGGCAGATTCAATTTTTGCCAGGCCCTGGATGATGTTTACTCTCTGCGTTTTGCCTCCACATTGAATTTTTACCTCTCCGGTGCGACCATTCAAGGTAGATGAAGCTGAAAACGTAAGCTCTGAATCACCGGCAGTGCCAGTGGTTGAAGAGATAGTCAGCCATTGCAAATTGCTCTCTACTGTCCAGCTATCATTAGCTGTTACGGTTATGGATGTAGAACCACCCTCTACCGGGATAGACACGTAGGACGACGATACCTGAATTTCATCAAGAAGCGTCACAGAGATTTCATCGTCACAGCTTACCATCAAGGCAACTGCCGCGATGAATAATGGGAATAAATATTTCAATTTCATAGTCTGTACTTTTTATTAGTTGAAAATATATTTGATGCCTACTAAAGCATACCAGCACTGACCTAATGAGTAGCTTGGCGTGAATGTTTTGGTATCACCTTTGATTGAAGAAGGTGTCGAGAATGTAGCCACTCCTTCAGCATCCACACCTTCATATTTGAGGATACGAGCTTCCGAACCGATTGTCGGATTCAGATATTTGGCGACGCC